>JASFUL010000236.1:0-8284 GCA_050050315.1 Gemmatimonadota bacterium | reverse complement strand
CCTCGGGGCGCTGGGAGGGGAGGGCGCGGACGATCGGAGAGCCGTGGAGGCGGCCCTGGAACGCTGCGACGTGACCGAACTCCGGGAGCGGGACGTGGGGACGCTGTCAGGCGGCGAGCTCCAGCGGGTGCGGATCGCCCGGGCGCTGGCGCAGGAGCCGGCGGCGCTGGCCCTGGACGAGCCGACCTCCAGCCTGGACATCCGCCACGAGATGTCGATCCTGCGGCTCCTCCGGGAGTCGGTCGAAGGTGGCATGACCGTTCTCCTGGTGACGCACCACCTGGACCTCGCCGGACGCTTCGCCGACCGCATGATCCTGCTCCACGACGGGCGGGTGGCGGCCGAGGGACCGCCGGACGACGTGCTCCGATCGGACGTGCTCAGTCGCGTCTACGGTTGGCCCGTCGAGGTGTCCCCGGACACGGTCGCCGGAACCCCGCGCGTCACACCGTTGGACGGTCCCTGAGCGCCTCCTCCCGGAGGATGCGGTAGCTCCGGTAGCGAGAAGGGGCGATCTCGCCCGCTTCGACCGCCTCGACGACGGCGCAATCCGGCTCGGAGAGGTGGGCACAGTCGGGAAACCGGCAGCGTCCCGCCAACCGACGCATCTCGGGAAAGCAGCGGTCCACCCGCCGGGGCTCGAGACCCCACACACCGACGTCCCCGAAGCCGGGCGTGTCCGCCACGAGCCCACCGCACTCGAGGGGGATCAGCCTGGCGTTGACGGTGGTGTGGCGGCCCCTCCCGACCTTCCGGGAGAGCTCGCCGGTCCGGAGCCGCAGGTCCGGCTGGAGCGCGTTCAGGAGGCTCGACTTGCCGACTCCGGACGGCCCCGCCAGCGCCGAGGTGCCGGAGCAGAGGACCTCGGCCAGCTCCGAGAGGCCCGCCCCATCGACGGCGCTGACGACCAGGGTCCGGTACCCCACGGACCGGTACAGCGCGGCGAGCTCCCCGGCCACCACGTCGGCCCCCGGCAGGTCCACCTTGTTGACCACCAGCACGCCCTCGACGTCGTCGGTCTCGGCCAGGACGAGAAGGCGATCGGCGAGCTCGCGATGCGGCGTGGGATCGGCGCACGCCACCACCGCCACCAGCCGGTCCACGTTGGCCGCCACCACCTTGCGCCGCCGTCCCGCCCCCCGGCGAACCACCTCGGTCCGCCGCTCCTCCACCGCCTCGACCGTGAAGCCGCCGTCATCCGTCCCCCCCACCGCGACCCGGTCGCCGATGACGACCCGGTCACCCTTCCGGTCCTCCTTCTTCAGCCGCCCCCTCAAGCTGGCTTCCACCACCCGGCCGTCGTCCAGCGCCACGACGTACACACCACCTCCGGTGCGGCGGATCGTGCCGCGCTTCACACGGCCTCTCCCCCGACGAAGACGCCCCCTCGCCCGTCCGGGAGCCGGACGGGCGAGGGGGCGTTCTCTGTGTGCCGGCGGCCCGGCACCGGCGTCACGGCCTGGCGCTGGGAGTGTCGTCCGCGCAACGGGCCAGGAAGTCGGTCGCGGGACGGAGCGAGGATTGCCGACGGCAACCGGAGCTCACGCGGCGAACGACTCGAGCGCGTCGCCCATGTCGCCTTCGCGGAGGCGCCGCAGCGCCCGGTCGCGAAGCTGGCGGATCCGCTCACGGGTCACGCCGAGCATGTTCCCGATCTCCTCGAGGGTGTGCTCGCGCTCGCCTTCGAGCCCGAAGTAGAGCCGCAGGACCTTCGCGTCGCGTGCCTCGAGGGTTTCGAGCGCGCTGCTGATCGACTCGGCCAGCAGCCGATCCTCGACGTCGAGCTCGGGCTCGCTGGCCTCCTCGGTCACGAACCGCTCCACCAGCTGCGAGTCCTCGCTGTCGCCGATGGGCGCGTCCAGCCGGATCTCGGCGGCGTTGAGCGTCTGGAGGCTCTCGATGAGCTCGGGCGTCAGGTCCGTGGCCGCGCTCAGCTCCTCGGAGGTCGGGTCGCGTCCGAGCTCCTGCTTGAGCCGCTCCTTCTCGCGGAAGATCCGCGCCAGATCGCTCGCACGGTTCAGGGGCACCCGTACCGCCCGGCCGTGGTTCGCCAGCGAGGCCAGGATGGCCTGGCGGATCCACCACACGGCGTACGAGATGAACTTGACCCCCTGATCGGGATCGAACTTACGCGCCGCCGTGACCAGACCGACGTTGCCCTCCTGGATCAGGTCGGTGAGCGACACACCCCGGTTCTGGTACTTCTTGGCCACGCTGATGACGAACCGGAGGTTGGCCCGGGCCAGCTCCTGCACCGCATCCTCGTCCCCGTTCTGCGCCCGCGCACCCAGCTCCTTCTCACGATCGGGGGTGATCAGCTCGTGCCTGCTCACGTCCCGGAGATACTGGTCCAGAGCGGTCTTCTCGTCGACGCTGGAGTCGAAGGACGAGAGGGAGCCCTTTCGCCCCTTCTTGCCGCTCTTGTTGCGTCGCTTCGTAGCAGTGGCTGCCATCGCAGATCTATCTCCTTGGGCCGGCCGCGGGCCGCCGTTTCGTCTCTCTCGTCCCAGCCCTCGCGGGTCCGGGGTTCGAGGGCGGTGCGCGATCGGGAGGATCCGTTTGGAGTTCCGGGAGATCCAGAGCCCTTTAAAGTGTGTCCGATCGACTTGGCCGTCAAGTGACCGCCCTGATCCTCTTACGAGCCGAGCCGACGCCGGGTTCCATCGTCGGGTGGATCGGCGGGCGACGCCCGGCCCGTTCCGCCGGCGGCCGATGGAGCGCGTGGGTAGGTAACCCCCGACCTTCGAAGGGTTCCCACCGCGAGCCCCCCCGTCTCCACGGTTGCCGCCACCTCCCGCCAGCGCCTAGCTTGAGCGACCCTCGAAGCGTCGAACGCCGGCCGATCCACCCGCTCGCGGAGCCACATGGGCCTCACCCCCAGAGTATCCACCCGGACCGATGTGGGGTGCCTGCGCCAGCGCAACGAGGACGCCGTCGTCAGCGCGCCCGAGCGGGGCATCCTCGTGGTCGCGGACGGCATGGGCGGGCACCCTTCCGGTGACGTCGCCAGCCGGGTCGCCTCGGAGGAGGCGCTCCGCGTCCTCCTCGACTGGGATCCGTCGGAGGAAGACGGGTCCGACGAATCAGAAGAACACGGCCCGCTGGGCCGTCGAATGGCGGAAGCGGTCGTTCGGGCGGACCTCCGGGTCCGGAAGGCCGTGGAGGAGGATCCGGCCAAGGAGGGAATGGGGACGACCCTCACCGCGCTCTTCGCCGACGTCGAGCACGGCCGGTGGGGCATGGGCCACGTGGGGGACAGCCGGGGATACCTCCTCCGCGAGGGTCGGCTCGAGCAGGTGACGCGGGACGACTCGTGGGTCCAGGAGCAGGTGGACGCGGGCATGATGACGCCGGACGAAGCCCGTCACCACCCCTGGTCCAGCGTCCTCTCCCAGGCGTTGGGCGTCGAGGATCTCGCGCGGCCTTCGGTCCATCAAGGACGACTGCGGGCCGGGGACGTCTTCCTGCTCTGCAGCGACGGGCTGAGCGGCCTCGTCGAGGACCACGAGCTGGAGGAAGTGCTCACCGGGCCGGACGCCGGAGAGCTGGATCGAGCCGCCGAGGCCCTCGTGGAGCTGGCCCGGGAGCGGGGAGGGCCCGACAACATCACCGTCGGCCTGCTCCGGGCGGACGAGACGGACTCCGTCACGCCTCCGAACGAGTGATCTTCTCCAGCACCACCGCGGCGTCGATCTGCCTTCGCTCGAACGCGAAGACGCGCAGGACCCGGGCCGTGCCGTAGAGCTCCTCGGCGAGCCGGGGCAGGTCGAGCACGCCGGGCAGTCCTCCCAGGCCGAGCCGCTCGACCGACCCGTCCCGCCGGCGCATCAGCAGGTCGAGCTGGAACATGGCCCGCTTGACCGGGAAGTCGATCATCACCTCGCCCGGCTCGAGGCCCACGGACGCCGCCAGCTCGTCCTCGACCGCGCGCTTCCAGGGCGAGTCGCCCACGGCCCAGTCTTCGACCCGTCGCCCCCGCAGGTCGGCGGCGGTGAGCTCCAGGGCCCTCTTCGGCAGGCGCCGGTGCCTCAGCGCCGGGATCCACCGGTCCGCCAGCCGCTCCGCGACCTCCGAGTCGTCGTCCAGCGCCCGACGGTGGATCTCGTAGAGGAGCTCCTCGTCGGTGGGGCCGATCAGCTCCTCCGGGTCCAGCAGCCCTCCCCGCACGGACTCCTCGACGATGCGCTTGTAGAGGGCCGTGGCCGCCCGGACCCCGTGGTGCCAGTACACGTTCCGGAACATCTGGTACTTGGCGAAGAGGAGCGACTCGAGGGCCGCCACCGCCTTCTCGTGCACCCCCACCTCCCAACGGCCCGTCCCCGGGTCCTGGAGCAGCGCGAGGCCCTGAAGGAGTCGATCCACGTCGACCTCGCCGTAGGGCACGCCGCAGAAGCGGGCGTCCCGACGCAGGTACTCCATCTTGTCGAGGTCGAGGCTCCCGCTGACCAGCCCCCGGAGCGGCACGTCGCTCTCCCCCGTGATGAGATCCCGCAGCCTCTCCGGGGCTCCGAGCCCCAGGGGCGCGAGGGCGTCCCGAAGATCGGGCGACTGGAAGAAGCGAGCACTCACCTCCTCGTGGTCCGCCGGCACCCCGTCCGGCTCGAGCTCCTCGAGAGCGTGGGAGTAGGCGTAGTGGCCGATGTCGTGGAGAAGCGCGGCGTACGGGATCAGCTCCTCGGAGTCCCAGACCTCCGGCGGCGCGGAGCCGCCCGGTCCCTCCCTGAGGAGACGCAGGGCCGTGACCGTCAGGTGGTAGACGCCCAGCGCGTGGTCGAAGCGCGTGTGCGTCGCCCCCGGGTAGACGAGGTGGGCGAACCCGAGCTGCCGGATGTACCGGAGGCGCTGGAACGCCGCCGTGTCCACGATCCCCACGGCCGTCGCGTCGAGCCGCACGGTGTTCCACAGCGGGTCGCGGATGATCTTGCTGCGCGGGACGGTCATGGCCCCGGACACTAGGCAAGCGGGCGGGCGTGAGCAATGCGCGCATGGGCTTGCCCGTACGCCTCACGCGTCCGACTTTGGGGATCCCCGAATAAAAGGCGAAACTCCGGACCGGCCCCGGCCATGGCCCCGTCGCTCCTTCCCACGCTCCGAGAGCAGGTGCGCGCCCGCGCAGAGAACCGGCCGGGCGTCTACCGGTTCCTGGGACCGGGGGGCGAGCTCCTCTACGTCGGCAAGTCGATCCGGGTACGGAGCCGTCTGCTCTCCTATTTCACCGCCCCCCGGGGGGAGAAGGCGTGGAACCTCGTGCGGGACGCCGCCGGAGTGGAGTGGGAGTACGTCCCGAACGAGTTCGGGGCCCTCGTCACGGAGATGCGACTCATCCAGCGGCACCGTCCCCGGTACAACGTCGAGCACAAACGGAAACGCCGCTACGCGTTCCTGAAGGTCACCCGCGAGCCCGCGCCGCGCGTGGTGCCCACCGGCCGGGTCGTCTCCGACGGGTCCCTCTACTTCGGACCGTTCCCCCGGGTGCGCCGGCTCGCCGACGCGGTCCGGGACCTCTCGTACGTGATGGGGCTGCGGGACTGTGCGTCCGCGACGCCCATCTTCTTCGACGATCAGCTGGAGATGTTCGGCGGAGGGGGGAACCGCAGCCCGCGGTGCCTGCGGGCCGACCTCGGGACCTGCCTGGCCCCCTGTTGTGGCCGGACGTCGTCCTCGGAGTACCGTCGCCGGGTGCAGCAGACCGTGCGCTTCCTGGAGGGGAGAGGGAGGGAGCCCCTGCGGAGGCTGGAGGCGCGGATGGCCGACGCCGTCCACCGCCGCGAGTTCGAGTACGCGGCGACGATGCGGGACCGCGTCGAACGGCTCCGGCGCTTCCAGGGCGACCTCACCGCGTGGCGGGGTCGCGTCGAGAGCCTGAGCTTCGTCTACCGGGTGCCGGGCTTCCGCGGCGCCGACCGCGTCTACTTCGTCCGCAGGGGGCTCGTGCGGGGGTGGGCCCCGCACCCGAAGACCCCCGCCGCCCGCGCCGACGTGGCCCAGCGGGTGCGCCGGGTGTTCGCGGACGCCCCGGCGCGCCCTGCGGGGCTCGAGCCGCGGGAAGCGGCGGAGATCCTGTTCGTCGCCCGGTGGTTCGCGAGACGGGAGAAGGAGCTCGGGCGCACGACGCCCCCCACCGAGTGGCTCGAGCGGGCGGGAGCCGCCTGACCCCTGGTCGGGAAAGCCGGCCGACGCCGCTGCGGTCCGGGGCACCACCCGTTATTATCGCGTAGCATCATCCGCTCATCTCCCCATGCAGGAGCGCCCATGTCTCCAGCACCCGACGACCCCACCCGCAGTGAGCCCCGCGCCGAGGAGCAGGCCCGGGAGGCGGATCCCCTCCGCCAGCCCGAGCTGGTTCGCGAGGATGTGACAGCCACCGGGAAGCCGGACAACACGAAGCGAGCCGTCGCGATGATCATCGACGGGGTGGCCGCCGTCCTCATCGGAATGATCCCGATCATCGGCGGCATCATCGCAACCGCCTACTGGCTCGTGCGTGACGGCCTGGACATCGAGTTCATGCCGAACCGCTCCCTCGGCAAGAAGCTCACGGGCCTCCAGCCGGTGACCATGGACGGGCGTCCGGTCGATCTGGAAACGTCGGTCAAGCGCAACTGGCCGTTCGCCGTGGGCGGGCTCGGCCAGATCCTCCTCTACATCCCCATCATCGGCTGGCTGCTGATGATCCCCGTCTTCCTGGTGGCCATCGGTCTGGGGCTGATGGAGGTGTACTTCGTTCTCACCGACGAAGACGGCCGGCGGCTGGGAGACCGGATCGCCGACACGCGCGTACGGGACGTCGGGGGCGGGGTGCTCTAGGGCTCAACCCGCCATCTTCCTGACCTTCTCGAACTCGGCCTTCTCGACCGGCTGGACCGAGAGGCGGGAGTTGTTGACGAGCACCATGTCGGAGAGGGACGGCTCGTCCTTTATGTCGTGGAGCGAGACCGGCTCCTCGAACTTCTCGACGAACTCGACGTCCACGAGCCACCAGCGGGGGTCGTCCTCGTCCGACTTCTGGTCGTAGTAGCGCGAGTCGGGGTCGAACTGGGTGGGGTCCGGATACGCTTCCCGCACGACCCGGGCGATCCCGGCGACGCCCGGGGGGCGCTGCCGCGAGTGGTAGTAGAGGACCAGGTCGCCCTCCGACATCTCCTGCATGTTGTTGCGGGCCGCGTAGTTTCGGACGCCGTCCCACATCGTCGACCCGTCCTTCTCGAGGTCCTCGATGGAGTAGACGTCCGGCTCGCTCTTCATGAGCCAGTAGCTGCGGGCCATGGGTCTCCGGGGTCGGGGGATGCGGTGCGGACGAGCGGCCCGGCGCGGGCCGGCCGTCGAGGTCGCCGCGTTCCTACGCTCCAGGCGCGTCGAGGTGCCGGAGCCGGAAGGACGCCGCCCCCCCCGGAAGAGCGAAGCGCCCGCGCCGCCCCGTGGAGGGAGCGGACGCGGGCGCGTCGCGGGCCGGCTTCGGGCGAGGTGGGCTCAGCCGCCCCCGCCGAACAGGATCGAGCCGAAGATCACGAAGCCCGATCCGTCACGGAGCTCGAGCTTCCCACCGATGATCGGCTGAAGGTCGCCGGCGAGCTTGATACCACCACCCAGGTTGAGACCCACGTCGGTGCTGTCGCCGAGGTCGAAGTTTCCGACCACCGTCTCGGCATCGTAGGAGCTCCGCGCAAGGACCAGCCCACCCAGCGCGAACGGCGTGAGCGAATCGTTCCCCTCGAGAGCGAAGTCGTAGGTGAGGTTGCCGTTGATCTCCCAGTAGCTGAAGCTGACGCTGTTGCTTCCGAAGCTCTGGTCACCCGGGAAGTAGTAGGTGAAGTCACCGAGGAGGTTGACGTTCTCGTGAAGATTGGGGAGAGGCACCTGCACGACGGCCCCGACTCCAAGCGCTTCCACGTCGACGTGGTAGGCGGCCGTAGCTCCGAAGCTCGCCTGGGCCTGGGCGGATGCGGGGACGGCCGCGAGCGCGGCCACGGCGAGCGCAGTGGCGAAGTACCGACGCATGAGTCTCCTCGTCTTTCGATTGGTGCTTGGAATGGGCGTCGACCGGATGTCGACGCCGGTCTGGCGGGCCAACGGACCATTGTAGGGCGGTGTGTGCCACGCTGTAAAGGCTCTCAGCGCCCCCGCTTGGTCCAGATGACGATCACACCGCACGATGCGTCGGTGCCGCTGAACTCGCCGGGTACCTCGGCCGCGCCGCGGTAGATCTCCACTCCCTGGATGGCCCCGACGGGCTGTCCCCAGCCGATGTCCGGATCGAGCTGGTACCTCATCCCGTCGACCCAGA
>JASFUL010000235.1:0-8337 GCA_050050315.1 Gemmatimonadota bacterium | reverse complement strand
CACACCCACGACCGCCACCCCCCGGGGCCGGAGCTCGTGGGCCATGGTCACCGTGAGTCGTCGTTTCGCCTGGTTCACCAGGTCGTAGAAGAGGCTTCCCTGGTACCGCTCGCCCACCGGCGAGAGCGTGTTCACGACGAGCCGTCCACCCTCGAGAAGGAGAGGCATCGCTTCCCGCGCCGTCACGACCTGGGCCCGGAGCCCGGCGTCGAACATGAGGTCCCAGTGCTCCATGGGAACCTCCCAGAACGGCACGGTCTCCACGGGCCGCTCGTAGCCGCCCCAGGCGTTGGACACGAGGACGTCGAGGCGGCCCGCTTCCCCGGCGACCCGCTCGAACAGCCCCTGGACGGCGGCTTGGTCGGTGTGGTCGCAGCGGACGGCGACGCCCGAGCCGCCGCGCTCCGTCACCCGCTCGGCGGTCTCCTCCACCGTCTCGGGCCGCCCCTGGGTCGCTCCGGTCTCCCGGGAGCTGCGGCCCGTTACGTAGACGGTGGCCCCGGCATCGCCCAGCGCCAGCGCGATCCCCCGTCCGCCGCCCCGGCTCGAGCCGGTGACGACGGCTACGGTGCCGGCGAGGGGGCGGGTGCCCATCGGAAGCGCGAGACGACGGGGTAGTGGTCGCTCGTCGTCTCGCCGTAGTCGGACAGCCACGCGTCCACCCGGACCGCCTCCACGGATCCGTCGACGTACCGCGGGAGGAGCTCGTCGCTCACGAGGATGTGGTCGATGACGTCGGGGTAGAACACCGTCGACGCCCGTCCCGAGGTCGACAGCGCGGCCGTGAGGAAGGTCCAGTCCGGGTCGGCCACGAGGTTGTCGTAGGAAGACGGCCGCCCCCCGCTGATCGACACGTCGACGTCGTCGTTGAAGTCACCGAGGACCGCCACCTCCGTCGTCGGCCACGTCGTCTCGAGGTACGCTTCCAGCGCCTCGGAGGCCGCGCTCCGGCGCTCCCAGTCCTCGACGCCGTCCCCGGCCTTCGCGTGCAGCACGATCACGACCAGGGACCGGGTCGTGCCCGCGACGTTCACGAGCAGCTCGACCTCCACCGGGGGCCGGCCCGCGAACTCCCAGTCCCGCTCGGTGAGGATCACCCGGGCGTCCGTCACCGTCACCGCCGAGCTCCGATAGAGAAGCCCCACCTTCTGCTCCTGGTCCTCGAAGTCGCGGTAGAACTCGGCGCCGCGGTCCACGATCGGGTCGTCGGCGAGGAAGCCCTCGAAGCCGTCGATGCGCGAGACCAGGTCGTCGAACTGCCCCCCGTCCGTCATCTCCTGGACCGACCAGAGGTCCACGTCGAGCCCCTCGAGGACGAGCTCCGCGTTCGACAGCTGGAGCGCCTCGTCGGTGGGACCTCGCTCCACGTCGCCGAACCACTCGAGGTTCCAGGTTCCGAGGTCCAGCGTGGTCGGAGTCCCGACCGCCTCGATCCCCTCTCCCGTGCCCGCTGCTTCCGGCCCCGGCTCCGAGACGGACCCGTTGCCTCCGCACGCCGAAAGCGCCACGGCCAGGGCGGTCGCCACCGATCTGGCGGCGCCGGACCGCGGGCGCGGCACGGGCGCCCATCCCTCACGTTTCGTCATGCCCCTCCTCCCGGGCTCATCCAGCTCGTTCGCGCAGCCGCTTGTACGCCGACAGGTGGCGCACCGCGGCGCTCTTGCTCCCCTGCTGCTCGTAGAGTCGGGCCAGGTTGAAGTGGGCCGCCGGCAGCTCCGGGTCCAGCTCCACGGCCCGCCCGTACACCTCGAGGGCGCGCTGTCGGCGCCCCAGGTCCTCCAGGGCGACGCCGAGGTTGAACCACGCCAGCCCGCTCCCGGGGCTCGCGGCCACCGCCTCCCGGTAGTGGGCCTCCGCGTCCTCCAGGTGTCCCGCCTCGTGGAGCAGGCGGCCCAGGTTGAGGTGGGACTCGGCGTGGTGGGGGTCCAGCTCCAGCGCCCGTCGGTACGCGTGGGTGGCCTCGTCGGGCGACACCGCCTCGAGATCGAGCCCGAGATCGAACCACTCGTCGGGCTCCAGGTCGCCTGCGCCCGCTCTCTCCGCCGCGGCCCGGGGCGCGAACGGCTGCACCTTCGCCGCGAGCTCCCCGACCGAGAAGTCGAGGGTGACCTGCTCGCTGGCCGGCTCCCACAGGGTGTCCCGGTCCCTGACGATGACGTGCTCGCCCTCGGCGAGGATCCGGACGGCCGACAGAGGGCGTCCCTCCGGGAGCTGCTCCCCGAGGCTCCTGAGCGCCGCGCGGATCCTGCGGGCGGGCACCTTCGCTTCGCGGAGCTCCCGGGCAGCCCGCATCAGGATGATGTCGGGGAAGCTGAACCGGTACTCGTTGCGCGGACCTCGCCGGGGCTCGAGAAGGCCCGAGCGAGCGAACGAACGAACCTGTCGAGGGGCGAGGCCGAGGACCTGCGCCACCTCCCGCGTCGTGTAGCCGGTCATGGACCCGGAAAGATGGGGCCGCCGGCCGTCCTGGGTAAGGGGCCTGGGGGTCGGAGCGCGGTCGAGCCTAGCCCTCCGCGGCCTTCTTCCCGGATTCCTTCTCGCCGGCCGCCGCCTTCTTCTTCCCCGCCCGCCCGGCCGGCTTCCGGTCGGCTTCGCCGAGGCTGGCCTTGAGCGCGCTCATCAGGTCGATGATCTGGGTCTTGGGCTCGGCCGCCGGCTGGGTCGTCACCTCCCGGCCCTCCACCTTCGCCTCGATCTTCTCGAGGATCAGGTTCCTGACCTCGTCCTCGTACTGCGTCGCGTCGAAGGAGTCCGACGACGACTGCTCGATGAGCTGCCGGGCGAGGGCCATCTCGGCGTCCTTCACCTCCGCCTCGTCCAGCGGCACCTCGTCGAAGTCGCGGACCTCGTCGGCGTACCGGAGCTGGTCGAGCATCAGCCCCTCCTCGTGGGGTCGCACGGAGACCAGGTACTGCTTGCCCCGCGTCGAGTACTTCGCGATGGCCACCCGGTCGGTGTCCTCCAGCGCGGCGGACAGCAGCCGGTAGGCCCGGGCGCCTCCCTTGTCCGGCCCGAGGAAGTACGACTTGTCGAGGTAGAGCGGCCGGACCTCTTCGGCCGGCACGAACTCCGCGATCTCGATGCCGTCGGTCTTCGGTGCCTCGATGGACTTGAGCTCCTCGTCGTCGAACAGGACGTACTGTCCCTTGCTGAACTCGTACCCCTTCACCATGTCGTCCCGGGGCACCACGACCTCGCACTCGGGACAGACGTACTGCTGGCGGAGCCGCGTGCCGCACGCCTCGTGAACGAGGTTGAAGCGGATGCGGTGCCCCGACCGGGAGGTCGCGTACAGCTTCACCGGCAACGAGACCAGCCCGAAGGAGATGGTCGTGGAGGCGATGGCTCGGGCGCTCATGGCATGACGTCCGGTTCGAGGGTCGAAGGTCCAAAACATATGTTCCAGGGCCGCCGCACGGCAACGAATGCGTCGCCGCCGCCGGTCCGCCCCTCCAACACGACACGCCCCTCGCGTGTCCCCGGGAATACGACGCGTGGGGGACGACGAAGTCGAGACCGGCTCCGTGGACCCGGTCGCCCCGCGCTCCGTGCTTCGCTCACTCGAACCCTGCCCGCCGACCCGGAGAAGGCCGTGCTCTACTCCCGACGCGACGTCCTGAAGCTGGGCGCCACCGTGGCCGGGGCGCTCGCCCTCGGCACCGATTCCCTCTCGGCCGCGATCCGCTCCTCCCGCCCGGTCCAGGAGGGGCAGCTCATGAAGGCCATCCCCGCGTCGGGCGAGCGGATTCCCGCCGTCGGGCTCGGCACCGCCAGCTCTTTCTCCCGGGCGGCCCGCACGCCCGCGGAGCACGAGGAGCTGAAGGAGGTCCTCCGCCTCTTCACCGAGATGGGGGGGACGGTCATCGACACGGCGCCCACGTACGGCTCCTCCGAGGAGGTCCTGGGTGAGCTCACCGCCGAGGTCGGCAACCGGGACGACGTCTTCTGGGCCACGAAGATCAGCCTGCGTCGGGAGACCGGCCGGGAGGCCGGCATGGCGCAGATGGAGCAGTCCCTCGACCGGCTCGGGCACGTCGACCTGAACCAGGTCCACAACCTGGGCGACTGGGAGACGCAGCTCCCGCTCCTGCACGAGCTCAAGCAGGACGGAGTGATCCGCTATGTCGGGATCACGACGTCCCGGGACGGCCAGTACGAGGCGCTCGCGGAGATCCTGCGGACCGAGGAGCTCGACTTCGTGCAGTTCGACTACGCCGTCGACAACCGGACGGCCGAGGACGAGCTGATTCCCATCGCACAGGACCGGGGCATCGCCACCCTCGTCAACGGGCCGTTCGGGCGTACCCGCCTCTTCCAGCGGGTCGGCGACCGACCGGTCCCCGAGTGGGCCGCCGAGTTCGGCGCCACGAGCTGGGCGCAGTTCTTCCTCAAGTGGCTGCTGGCGCACCCCGCCATCACGGTGGTGATCCCGGCCACTTCCGATCCCGAGCACCTCGTGGACAACATGGGGGCCGGCCTCGGACGCCTTCCGACGGAGGACGAGCGCCGGCGGATGACGGAGCTCGTGGACTCCCTGCCCGGAGCGTAGGGCGTGTCGACCCCCGGGGACGGCGCCGGCCCCGGGGTCTCCTCAATTCCGGAGCGGCGTCACCGCACGCCGAAGGTGAGCGTCGCCCACTTGGACTCGTAGTCCGTCGAGTCGGCGGGCACCATGTGGATGAACTTGACGTACCACGCCCCGGGGGAGAGCCGGACCTCGGCCACGCCCTCCCCGTCGGTGCGGACGCTCTGGACCTCGTGGCGCTGCCCCTTCGGCGTGCGCCCCCCAGCGAGGACGAGCTGGTTCGCAACCGGCCGGCCGTCGACGAGCGCCCGGACGCGTAGCGCGTCACCGGGACCGAGCTCGTAGGGGTTGTCCAGCGGGACGAGCTCGGCCGGGTGGCCCAGAGGCCGGTCCAGGCCGCCCGTACGCGCTTCTCCGGCCTGCACGACGGCCTTCACGTGCTTGGAGTACTCCTCCCGGACGTCCTTCTCCAGCTCGCCGTCCCGCCTGCGCGCCTCGAGGACGTCGGGGATCCCGTCGCTCTCCAGGTAGTCGTTGAAGTCGGCGGCGGCCAGGGCCAGCACCCGGGGCGCCGTCGACACCCCGACCAGATAGGTCCCCGGCTCGCCCACCCGGAGGGTGAACGTGCTGGTGGTCCCTTCCGACCGCCAGCCGTGGTCGGCCGGCATGCTCCGACCTCCGGGACCGAGGAGGGCGAAGTCCGTCACGCGGTCGAAGGTCACCGTGGCTTCGCTGCTCTCGAAGTTCCCGTTCAGGACCTGGACCCGGACCTGGCCTTCCGGCTCGAGGAAGAAGTCGTCGGGGCGGAGGAAGAGGTCGTGGGCCAGGACCGAGGTCGCGGTCAGCGCGAAGAGGCAGGCGAGGAGCAGAGCTCGTCGAGTCATCGAGTCTCCGGGTTGGGTTCGAATCCAGGGGGGGTGGGATGCCGCGGACCCCCAAGATGCCCCGGGGCGCCCGGTGTGGCGACCCCCTGCCCTCCTTCGCCACCGAGGATCGCCCGCACCCACACGGGCTTGTGGTCCGAGGCGTCCCGGTTGTCGAGAACCGTCCCGGCCGCCCCCTGGGCGGGCAGCACGAGGCCTTTCAGGAAGATGTGGTCCCACCTTCCCCAGAAGACCGTTCGGGGCCCCTCTTCGGTCGGCCAGAGGAAGCCGCGCCGGGTGGCCATGTCCCCCAGGTTGCCGGCGTTCAGGTCCCCGCCGATCACGACGTGCCGCCATCCCCGGGCGTCCCGCAGGACGGCCTCCAGCTGGTCCCGTCGCTCCGGCTCGGCCTGGTTGATCGGCGTGGACAGGTGGACCGAGTAGACCCGCACCCGGGCGTCGCCCACCTGGAGGGTCGCGACCGTCGCCGTGCGCTGGCGTTCCCCGAACACCGAGAGGTGGGGCAGCACGAGCTTCGCGTCGTCGGCGATGGGCCAGCGGGAGAGCACGGCGTTCCCGAAGTCCCGCTGGTCCTCGACGCTGCCCGGGTAGTAGACCCACTCCATCCCCAGGGCGCGGGCCACCCGCGCGGTCCCGGTGGCGTCCATCTCCTGCAGCAACACCACGTCGACCTCCCGGAGCACCGGCTCGCCCCGGAGCACGTCGAGAGCCCGGTCGATGTGGTCGGACTGCTCGATGTTGAAGGTGACGATCGTCAGCGTGTCGGGGCCGGCGGACGGCGTGGCCGACGGAGCTCCGCCCGCGTACCGGGGCCCTTCCGTGTCCGGGTAGTTGTGGACCCAACCGCAGCCGGCGAGGAGCAGCGCGAGGGCGGCCGGGACCTTCCTGACCCGACGCCTCGACGGAGCCGTCCGTCGTGCGTCGGTGCGATGGGCGGGACCGAGGTCGTGGGCTGTGCAGGTGCGGCGCACCGGCGACTCCGCTGGCGTGGGGGGACCGACGCCGAAAGATGTCACCGGGCGAAGGCGTTCTCCACCCAGCCGAGGTGCTTCCGTTCGTCCACCCCGCGCTCCAGGGCCTCGTGCAGCCACACCAGGGAGAGGACCCGGGCGAGGTGCCGGAGGCGGGGAACGAAGCCCCCGTCGAGGGTCGGCCCGTAGGACGCCAGCAGATCCTCGGTGAAGCCCCAGCCCCGCCACGTGACGGGGAAGACGAAGTCCAGGGCGGGGTCGGCGAGCGCCGCGTCGGTCCAGTCGATGAGCCCCGAGAGCTCCCCGGTGTCCCGTCGCACGAGCACGTGATCCGGACAGAGGTCGTTGTGGATGAACCGAAGCGGTCCCGCGTAGTCCGCGGGTACCTCCTCCTCGTCCGGGAGCCGGTTCAGGGCCGCGTCCGCGACCGGCGACGTTCCCCGCAGCTCGTCGAGGACCTCGCGCATCTCCCGGTCCCACGCCCGCACCCCGTCGGGATCCACGTCGACGCCGGCGTCGCGCGCCCGGTCGGTGGAAACCGCGTGGAGCCGCCCGAGGGTCGCCCCGAGCTGGGCCGGCAGCGCCGGATGTTCCGGAACGTCCGGGTGGTCGGCCCCGACGCCCTCGACGAGACGGTGACCGACGACGGGATACGGGAAGTCCGGCCCCGGGTGTGCGAACAGCTCCGGTCGCGGCACCGCCACGTCCGGGGCCAGAACCGGACGCACAAGGTCCAGGACCGGCGGCTCGCGGGCCAGCTCGCGGGCCCCTTCCGGTCGACGGGGAAGCCGGAAGACCCACCCCCCCGGCGAGAGATAGGCGTCGAACTCCCACCCCGAGCCCAGGTGCCGGAGCCCGTCCAGCCGGACGTCTGGGAACCGCCGCTCGAGGATCGCCCGGGCGAGCCCGGTGGTCATGACGTGGTGGGCCTCCCAGGGCCGGCTCAGAATCTCCACCCCATCAGATTCCAGACCTGTAGCTGCCACAGCAGGGTCACGAACGAGAACACGACCGCCGAATAGGCCACGCGGGCGAGTAGGCGTCCTTCCCGCCGCGTCCACAGACGGACGGCGAAGCCGAGCGCGAGGGCCGTCGCCACCGCCGCCGCGAAGGGCAGGAGGAGCGCGACGCGGAGCCCGGGCGAGACGGCCCGGGCGACGTCGTCCGCGAACACGGCGAGAAGGAGGGCGAAGGCCGCGAAGAGCGCCGCCGCGACGCGCAGGGTGAGCCGCGCCGCCCCCGAGATCCGGACCAGCCCGTCGCTCTTCACCCCGTACCAGCGACGGAGGAGCCAGCCGCCAGGCCAGGCGAGCAGCGTCCAGGCCCCGGCCAGCCCCACCAGCACGAAGAGGGTGAGGTGGAGGTCCGGATTCTCCAGCGTCCGGTACCGCTCCCATGCCATGACCGGAACGTCCCCCCGGACGAAGTGCGTCACTCGACCGTCCTCGTCCTCCTCGAAGACGACGACACGGTCGCCGTGGCGCTCCCCGAACGTGAGCGGACCCGTCCGGACCCACTCCGCGTCGTGGAAGCGGAGCCGGCCCTCTTCCGTGGCCTCCACGCGGACCGACGCTCCGAGGAGGTTGAGCTTCGCGAACGTGGTGTGGGCGTAGCGATTGCCGTGGTACTTGCCGGTGAAGCGCTCCAGGCCGCCCTCCCCGTCCTCCGTCGCCACGGGGCCCGTCTCCTCGACCGGGAAGTACCGGTCGTTGAAGGCCTCCATGAAGCCGGCCCGCCCACCGGCGCCGCCGGCCGAGTTGTACGAGAGAAACACCCCGAGGCCCTGCGCCGGGTACAGGGCGAGGCTGGTGTGGAACCAGCGCGTGTCCCCCCCGTGCCCGAGGATCCGCACGCCGTTGTCGCTCATCTCCATGAAGCCGTGGGCCATGCCGTTCACCCCCGGCGCCATCCGGAACGACCGCTCCTGCATCCGTCGCGCCGTGGCTTCCCGGAGGAT
>JASFUL010000234.1:0-8393 GCA_050050315.1 Gemmatimonadota bacterium | reverse complement strand
CGCGCTCTTGCGGATCGGACCGCCCCCCGGGATAATGCGGTCGGTCCCACCCGAGGCCGGCCCGTCCCCATGACAGACGACCCGAGAGAGCGCCTGACCCGGGCCCTCGCCGACCGCTACGCCATCGAGGGCGAGCTGGGCGAGGGGGGGATGGCCACCGTCTACCTGGCCGACGACCTGAAGCACGACCGCAAGGTCGCGCTCAAGGTTCTGAAGCCGGAGCTCGCGGCGGTGGTCGGTGCGGACCGGTTCCTGGCCGAGATCAAGACGACGGCCAACCTGCGCCATCCCCACATCCTGCCGCTGCACGACTCGGGCGAAGCGGACGGGTTCCTCTTCTACGTGATGCCCTACGTGGAGGGCGAGACGCTCCGGGACCGCCTGGATCGCGAGCACCAGCTCCCGGTGGACGAGGCCGTGGCGATCGCCACCGCCGTGGCCGGGGCGCTGCAGCACGCCCACGACCGCGGGGTGATCCACCGGGACATCAAGCCGGGGAACATCCTGCTCCAGGAAGGCCAGCCGGTGGTGGCGGACTTCGGCATCGCGCTGGCTGTGGGGGCCGGCAGCCGGGCGCGTCTGACGGAGACGGGGCTGAGCATCGGGACGCCGTATTACATGTCCCCCGAGCAGGCCACGGGCGACCAGCGGGTGGGAGCGGCGAGCGACACGTACTCGCTGGGCGCGGTGCTGTACGAGATGCTGATCGGCGAGCCGCCCTACACGGGCGGCACCGCCCAGGCCGTGCTCGGCAGGATCATCCAGGGAGTCCCGGTCTCGGCGACGGAGATCCGCCGGACGGTACCCGCCAACGTGGACGGGGCGATCCGGAAGGCTCTGGAGAAGCTGCCGGCCGACCGCTTCTCCCGGGTCCAGGACTTCGCCGACGCGCTGGCCGACCCGGGCTTCCGGTATGGGCCGGGCGCGGCGTCCGACGGCTCGGGCGAGGCGCGGTGGAAGCGGGTCGCCGCGGCGCTCGCGGCGCTCCTGGTGCTCACCGGCGCGTGGGCGGTGTGGAGCGCGTCCAGCACCCCCCCTCCGCCGCCGCGCCCCGTCTCCTGGTTCGATACGCCGTTCATGCCCGGCCAGGAGCCCGTGGGTATCGGGTCCACCGCGAGCTTCTCCTTCCTCCCGGACGGCAGCGGCCTGGTGTATCGCAGCCGCCAGGGCGGAGAGATCTCCCTGATGCTGAGGCGGTGGGCCGATCTCGAGTCGACGCGCGTACGAGGAACGGCGGGCGCGTGGGGCCCGAGCGTCTCTCCGGACGGCCGGGAGGTCGCGTACCTCGTCTCATCGCCGGTGGGTTGGTCGGCGCGGGCCACGTCGCTCGCGACCGGAGCCACGCGCGAGCTCATGTCCGGCGTCGGCTACGCGCAGGTCCATTGGGGACGTGACGGGTTCGTCTACGTGACGACGCTCGAAGGCGTGTCCCGGATACCCGCCCGAGGCGGCGAACCCACGAGGGTGATTCGTCCCCCCGACGGCGTCGAAGCAATCGCTCTCTGGGAGACCCTTCCCGGCGGCCGCCTCGGCCTGGGATGGCAGTGGGGCTCGAGGAGGGTGCCGCAGCTCGTGTCCATCGACCTGGAGAGCGGTCGAGCACGGACCCTGGGGCCCCAGGGCCTGGTCCCGGAGTACCTGCCGCCCGGATACGTCCTGCACTGGACGACCGACTCGACGGTCGTGGCCACCCCCTTCGACCCCGACGAGGCGGAGCTCACAGGCGAAAGCGTGACCCTGCTGCGCGGGGTCTACGACTTCGACGTCTCGGACGACGGCACCCTCTTCTACTGGGGCCCCCGCCCCCCGAACACCACGCGCGAGTTCGTCTGGGTGTCCAGATCGGGCGAGGCGACGGCGGTCGAGCCGGGCTGGACGGTCGAGCTCACCGGCAGCAACGATGGCTGGAGCCTCTCACCCGACGGCGCTCGGCTGGCCTACCGGGAACGCCGCGACGGCAACCGGGACATCTGGATCAAGGATCTCGACGCGGGAACTCTCACCAGGCTCACCTTCGATCCCGGCCAGGACTGCATGCCCAGATGGACCCCCGATGGTGAGCGTGTCACGTTCCTGTCCAGCCGGGGGGACGGTGACCTGCAGGCGTGGTCCAGGGCCGCCGACGGAACCGGCGAAGCCGAGCCACTCTTCACCCACACCCGGTTCCTCGCACAGGCCATCCCGTCTCCGGAAGGGTGGCTCCTCCTTCGAACGGGTGGTGCGGGCGGTGTGGCGGGCGGACGGGACATCCTCGCGGTGCGCCCGGAGGTCGACTCGGTTGCGACCCCCCTCCTCATGGGCGAGTACGACGAGGTGGCCCCGTCGGTGTCCCCCGACGGACGCTGGCTGGCGTACGCTTCCGAGGAAACGGGGACGTGGGAAGTCTACGTGCGGCCCTTCCCGGACGTGGACGCAGGCAAGTGGCCGGTGTCCACCGGCGGCGGCGGGCAGCCCGTCTGGGGCAGGAACGGGCGGGAGCTCTTCTACGTCACCATGGACGGGGAGATGGTCGCGGCACGCTACGACGGGTCGGACGGCTACCGGGTGACCGGGCGCACGATCCTGTTCGAGGTGCCGGCCGGCGCCTTCCAGATGCCGACGGCGTACGCGGGCAAGTACGACGTCACGCCCGACGGGCAGCGGTTCATCATGGCCCGGACTCCGCCGACCACCGAAGAGCTCCCTCCGGAGTCGTGGGTGCTCATCCAGAACGCCGACCGGATGATCGAGGAGCTCGTCGGCCCCGGCGGGGGGCGCTGAACGGGCCCGCTCGAGCCTCTGCTTCGCGGGCGGGGGCGAGAACAGGGGCACGAACGTCGACCGGCGCCCCCCTACCGCAGCGCGACCTCGACGCCGACCTGGAGCGAGAGGGCCGCGAGGTCCTCCCGGGAGTCGCTTCCGGTGAACGTCGAGACCCGGGCGAACTCGAGCTCGCCCATCTGCGCGACCTGGCCAGCGACGTCGAAGGCCACGTCGCCCACGAAGACGCGCACGCCCGCCGCGGCGCCGTACGCGCCCGTCCAGTCGGTGCCGTCCGATCCGGCGCCCCCGGCGCCGCTTCTCAGGTTCCCGACCGCGCCGACGAACGGGCGCAGGAAGAGGCCGACCGCGTCGGCGCGGGCCGAGAGCTCCGGGCCCAGCGTGAAGCCGAGCAGCCGGTTGTCGGCCCGCTCGCCGGGGGCGGTCTCCTCGAGCCCGAGGAACGACGCGTCGGCGCGGAGGGCCAGGTGGGGCGTCCACCGCCGGGTGGCGTGCACGCCGGCGCCGAAGTTGCCCGCGAGGAAGTCGCTCGCGTCGCCCACGAGCAGCGTGGCCCCGACCGAGCCGCCCAGGCTCCACTCCGGTTCCTGGCCGCCCAGGGGGATGGCCGCCGAGAGGAGGAACACCATCCCGGCTCCGATCACCGTCCACCGTCGTCCGCCCATCTCCCCCCCTTGCCGGTAAGCTCTCCCACCTGCACCTGGACCATACACCCGAGCAGGGCGTTACGGGCCAGCGGCGGGGCCATGGGAGCTTTCGATACGGGGCACGCGGAGATCCCCGCCCGGGGGTTCTTCCGCCCTCCTTCCGTGGGGCGTACGGGCCCGAGCTGGCGCGGACCTTCCCCCGCCCGGAGCCCCGGTCCGTGCGCGCGGACGGGCGGGCGCCTACTCTGGGAATCGCCCGTCGGACGGGGGGAGCCCCGCCCGGATCGTCGACCCCGCAGGAGCCACCTCCGTGCGCCAGTCCGCCACGCGCTTCCTCGACCGCCCGGACGGCAGGATCGCCTACGACGTGCGGGGTGAGGGCCCGACGGTGCTGTGCGTGCCGGGCATGGGCGAGCTGCGGTCGTCCTACCGCTTCCTGGCCCCGGCTCTGGCGGAAGCGGGCTACCGCGTCGTCACGATGGACCTCCGGGGCCACGGCGAGAGCGACGTCACGTTCCCGTCCTTCGACGACGTGGCGGCCGGCTCGGACGTCGTGGCGCTCCTGGAGCTGCTCGACGCGCCCGCCGCGGTCGTGGGCAACTCCATGGGCGCCGGCGGCGCCGCCTGGGCCGCGGCCGAGGTGCCCGACCGGGTGGCGGGGCTGGTGCTGATCGGTCCGTTCGTGCGGCAGGTGCCGGTGGGCCGGGTGATGGAGCTCACATTCCGGCTCGCCATGATGCGACCCTGGGGGCGGGCGGCTTGGCTCTGGTGGTATCCGAAGCTGTTCCCGGGCCGCCGCCCGCCCGACTTCGAGGAGCACCGCGCGCGCATCCGCCGCAGCCTCCGCGAGCCGGGTCGATGGAGGGCGTTCGCCGCCACCACCCGCACGTCCCACGCGCCTGTGGAGGCGCGCCTGGGCGCGGTGCGGGCGCCCACGCTGGTGATCATGGGCGCCGCCGATCCGGACTTCCCCGATCCGGACGCCGAGGCCCAGCTGGTCGCGGAGCGGCTCGGGGGAGAGGCGATGCTGGTGCCCGACTCCGGCCACTACCCGCAGGCGGAGTACCCCGAGGTGGTGACCCCGGCGGTGGTGAGCTTCCTGCAGCGCGTCTTCGAGTAGTAGCGGAAGACCTCAGGGAGGGGAGGGCCCTCCCGGCACGATCCGGTAGCCCACGACGGTCGCCTCGTCGAGCTCGCCGAGCTGCACGCCCCACACCCGGTCCCCCCGGATCACCCACGGGCTCGTGCGCGGCGGAAGGGTGACGGACCCGAGGAACGCCCCGTCCGGCTCGAAGACGTCGTAGACGGCCGGGGCCCGCCACGTGACGGGCGGCGGGACGTCGGGATCGGGCTCGTCGGGGACCTCGACGGTCCGGTCCCTGGCGGCCTCGGTGTACCGGCGGACCCAGATCCGCCCCTCCTCGCCCACGATCAGGCGGCTGAAGACGGGCTTCACGTCGGGCACGGGCGGCAGCTCCGAGGTCATGAACCGGCCCTGCGTCTCCTCGATCCAGGCGTTGCGGGCCTCGTGCTCGGCCTTCTCCTCCGGGTGGATCGGCACGGGGTCGGCGTCGCGCTCGATGCGCAGGACGCTTCCGTCCGGCCGGTGGTGCTCGATCCTGTACGTGTCGGTCACCCCGACCACGAAGCCGCCGAGGGGGCTGAAGTCCCACGCCTTCGAAGGGGCGAAGGTCCCACCCGGCCCCGTCGGCTCGTCGGGAAGGACGGGCGGCGCGAGCGTGTCGACGACCCGGCCCTGCGGGTCGAGGTGCTGGAGCGCCACGGGCCAGGGGGCGTTCGGCTCCGGGGGGCCGGTGAGGATCTTCAGGTAGAGCTGGTCCGCCGTGTCGCGGAGCGTCGCCCGGGACGTGAACAGGCCGCTGTCGACCCGCCACGAGTCCGACGGGGTGCCGTCGGGTTCGTACACGTTGAGACGCATGTTGCGGGGGTCACGCATGACGACCCGACCGTCAGACCGCCGGATCACGATCCCGAGGGAGGCGTCGAGATACTCCCCGGGCCCCTGTCCCTCGCCCCCGACGGTCCGAACGTAGGATCCGCCGGCGGCGTAGTAGCGCAGCGCCGGGACCTGCGAGTCGAAGACGTAGATCCCGCCCTCGGGGTCCACGGCGAGGTCGACGATCTGGCCGAACTGGTACTCCTCGGACCCCTCCAGGACGCCGATCCGGACCTCCTCGACGAGCGCGACCGAGTCCCCCCAGGCGCCCGGGCCGATCGTCCGCACGATCGTGGTGTCCCCGACCACGGTCCGGACGGTCCGGGTGCCGTCTGCGTCGGAGGCGCCGCCGCACGCGGTCGAGACGGCGAGCGCGGCGAGGCTCGCGCAGCGGATGCTCGACGCGCGGCGGAAGCTCATGGTGTCACCTTACGTTCACGGCGAAGGGCAGCCTGATCGAGACGGAACGGGGCTCGCCGTCGGTCGTGCCGGGCCGGAAGCGGAGGAGGAAGGCCGCCTCGACGGCCGCCCGGTCGAACGGACCGTAGCCCGAGCTCTCCACGACGCAGGCGCGGTCGACCGAGCCCGTCCGCGTGACGCGCATGTCCACGAGCGCGCGCAACGTGCCGGCCGGCGGATCGGAGAGCCCCTCGGCGAGCCGCTGGAGGACCTCCTCCCGGTTCAGCAGCGCGGGCGGCTCGTGCGACCCCTCCGCCTCCCACGTCGCGAGCTCTCCACAGTCGAGGGTCGGGGTGCCGGCCACGCTCGACGGCCCCCGGGGAGCACCACCCTCGCCCGGCGGGGACTCCGGGGGCGCCGGCGCGGGCTCGGCGGCCTGCCCGGCGACCGGGGGGAAGGGGATCGACACGGTCACCCGCACGGGGTCTCCGTCACGCGTTGCCGGGTCGAACCTGAGCCGGTACGCGGCCCGGACCGCGGCTCGAACGACGCCAGCCCCGAGCTCGTTTCGAGGCACGCCCGGTCCACGGTGCCGCGGCGGGTGACGCGCATGGTCACCATCGCGGCGTTCCGCGCGGGCTCGGATCCGGCCTGCCCCCGGGCCACCGAGTCGGCCACGGCTTCCAGGTTGACCAGGCCGGGAGGGTCTTCGGAGCCCTCCGACTCCCAGGGCCTGGGGGAGGAGCAGTCGAGCGACGGGAGGGAGGGGGCGGACGGCGTCGACGACCCCCGCGGGGGCGGCCCACCGCCGCAGGCCAGCGCGGCGAGGGCCGCGACAAGGAAGGACGCGGAAATGGCTCGCGTCACGCCCCCTCCACGCGCTCGGGCGGCGCCGGCCGACCCGGGGCCGGCGTCCGCGGTCCATCTGCGCATCATGCGTTCGGGCCCTTCGGAGGCGCGCATCCCGGGGGGTGGACGTGGCTTCTACATCTGTCCATGCCGGGCGGGGGATGTCAAGTAGGCGGGCCACCTCCTGGGCACACCTTCGGGTCGGGCATCTCGCCGATTTGGCCCGGCCCTCTCGTCGTGTCGCTGGCCAGGGCGCTCGAACCCGGTTTGCAGGAAACGCCACTCACACCGAGGTCGCGCTCGCCCCCAACCGGGGGAAGCTCGATCAGCTCTTCCGCTCGCCCGCGGTAGTCTTCCATCATGCGCTCCATCTCGGCATCATCTCGGACCACACGTGGCGTGATGAAGATGAACAACGTCCTCGTAGGGTCCCAGCCGTCGAGATGACCGGAGCGTCAAATGACCGTTCACCTGTTGCCGCATTGAGAATCCTGCACCGCTTCCCACCGAGTGACCCGAATATTCCCGTTCCTCGAGCCCGTCTACGCGGAGCTCCGCTACCTCGTGACTGGCCGGGAGCGGCTGGTGAAGCTCAGGGACGCCGGCCTCACGCGGCTCAAGAGCACCCTGTCGGTCACCTGCCCGAGTTCGAGGACACGTTCCGCGACTTCAAGAAGAAGACGCCGCTCGCCGTGCTCGAACGGTGGCCGACGCCGAAGTCGTTCCTCTCGGCGCGCCGGCGCGGCGTGCTCCAGGTGATGCGGAAGGCCAGCCGGGGCCACTGCGTCGAGGATCACTACGACGCTCTCAGGGCCGGCGCGGAGGCCAGCGTGGCGCTCCCGGGCGCCCAGTCCGTGCTGGACACCGAGTCGCGGCTCATCGTCGAGCGCACGCGCTTGTACACGCGCCTGGAGGTGTAGGAGCCCCGCGAGCGACAGGATCTGCCGCGAGGAGCTGTACGCCCTCGGCGTTGCCGATCATGCCGAGGAAGACCGCGGCGGTGACCGGGGCACACTTGGGGATCGTGAGCAGGAACTCGCCCTCGGGCGTCCGGTCCAGCGCCCGTTCCATCGCACCTCTGAGCTCGCGGATCTTCCAGGTCGTGAGCGACTCCAGCGGCGTCCGCGCCGGTCGCGACCGGCTGTCGAAGCGGGGGCGGCCGACGCTCCGCAAGCACGCCTTCATGTTCGCCATGCGGAACGTGCGCCGGGACGGGCTCTACCGGGCGCAGTTCGAGCGGCTCGTCCACGAGCGCCGGCGCCCGAAGAAGGAGGCGATCGTGATCCTCGAGCGGAAGGCGCTCCGCATGATGTACCGCATCGCGCGGGAGCGGCGCCCGTTCACGGTGGGGCCCCCCGACGGCTGCGGGAAGCCGGGTTCTGGCGCGTGACGCCGGACCCTGGATAGCTTCACCACCAGAGTGCACCACCGGCAGGTACGGGGGGAAGAGCACGAACGACCGGCTTGAGGCGGCCCGCTGCGGCCGGCCTTCTACGGTACAGCACGCTTCCTCGACCCAGGTTCGGCTCAAGTCTTCGACGAGGGGGTTTTGAGGGTCGCGACCCAGTCGCGGCGCCTTCCAGGCTGAGAGCTTCGAGTTACGCCGGACCGAGCGACAGGTGGGTGCGATTTGACAACCGAAGGACACGGTGGCGGCCGGGTGGGTTCGGCATTCGGTCTGAGGCGCACGTGCGGCCTTCTTCGGAACACGTGACCGCCCGGCCGTCCACTTCCCGCTGTTGCCCGGCGCGAGCTCCGCGATCCGATTGAGGCGTCGCTTC
>JASFUL010000233.1:0-8406 GCA_050050315.1 Gemmatimonadota bacterium | reverse complement strand
GAGGACGACGACCGGCGCCGCTACCACGCGCTCACCCCGGCCGGGCGCGCCGCGCTGGCCGCCGAGGCCGAGCGCCTGCGCCGCACACTCGCCCCCACGGGCCTCCTCGAGCCCCGGGGCCGGACGACGTGAGCCCCGGGAGCGGGTCCGGCGGCGAGCGCCTCTACCGCGTCCTCCTGCGCCTGTTGCCGGCGGCCTTCCGCCGGGAGGCCGAAGACGAGCTCGTGGAGATCTTCCGCGACGCCCGGCGCCACGCGGCGGAAGCGGGAGCGCGCTCCCGGGCGGTCTTCTGGGCGCGCACCGTGGCGGATGTGCTGGTCACGGCCACGGCGGAGCGCGCCGCCCGGGGCGTCCTGCCCCCCTTCCTCGCCCGCGACCTCCGCTTCGCCGCCCGCCGGCTGCGGCGCCGCCCGGGACGTACGGCCGTGGCGGCGGGCACCCTGGGGCTGGGCGTCGCGGCGACGCTCGTCATGCTGGTGCTCGTCCGCGACATCCTCCTCCGTCCCCTCCCCTTCGAGCGGCCGGACCGGCTGGTGCGGCTGGTGGAGGAGTCCGAGGACGGCCGGCGCTTCTGGCCGTCGCTCCCCAACGTGCTGGACTGGCGCGAGCATGCGACGGCCCTCGAGGGCGTGGTGGCGGCGGCGCCCCCCGAGACGCGTCCGATCGTGCTCGGCGAGCGCTCGCTACGGGCCTCCGTGTCCGCCCTCTCCGACGGCTTCCTCGGGGTCCTCGGCGTGCAGCCGGCCCGGGGGCGCGGCTTCGGCCCGGACGAGAACCGGCCGGGCGGGGCCCCGGTGGCCATGGTGAGCTGGTCGTTCTGGCGCGGGCCCCTGGGCGGCCGCCCCCTGGACGAGATCTCCTTCCTGCTGGGGACCGAGCGCTTCCGGGTCGTCGGCGTGCTCCCCCCGGGGTTCCGCTTCCTCGCCGAAGGCGGGGCGTGGGGCACGGCCGACGTGTGGACGCCCCTCGAGCGGGGGGCAGCCGACGCGCGACGCACGACCCACGGGTACCACGTCGTCGGGCGGCTGGCCCGGGGGACGACGCTCGACGCCGCGCGGACGGAGATGGACGCGCTGGCGGCCCGGCTGAAGGAGGCCCACGGCGAGCCCACCCACGCGGACCGGATTCCCATGACACCCCTGCTCGACGAGGTGGTGGGAGGCGTGCGCGGACCCCTCCGGCTCCTCCTCGCGGCCGCGGCGGGGGTGCTCCTGGTGGCCTGCCTCAACGTGGCCGCCGCGCTCCTCGCCCAGGGGCTGGGCCGCGGCCGGGAGCTGGCCGTGCGGATGGCGCTGGGCGCCGACCGGGCGGCCGTCTCGCGCCAGCTCCTGGTGGAGGGAGCGCTCCTGGCGATCCCCGGCTTCGTCACGGGGGCCGCCGGCGCGTGGGGCGCCCTGCGGGGCCTCCGCGTCCTGGGCGCGGCCTCCCTGCCCCGCCTCGACTCGGTGTCCCTCGGCCCGTCCGACCTCCTCCTGGGGGCGGGGGTGGCCACCGCCGCGGCCCTCGCCGCGGCGCTCCTGCCCGCCCTGCTGGCCGGGCGCACGGCGTCGCTCCGGACCCGCGGGGCGGTGACCACCGACCGGGGACAGCAGCGCCTCTGGAGCGGCTTCGTCGCGGGCCAGGTCGCGCTGACCACGGTGCTCCTGGTGGGGTGCGGGCTCCTGCTCCGGAGCTTCCGGGCCGCCGTCACGGTCGACCGGGGCTACCGCGTCGAGGACGTCCTGGGCACCGACCTGCCGCTGCCCCCGTCGGTCTACACCGACCCGGCGCGACGCCTGGAGTACTTCGAGCGCGTGCTCCGCGACGTGCGCGCCCTGCCGGGGGTGCGGGCGGCGGGCCTGACCAGCGTCGCGCCCGACGCCATCTCGGCGATGATGGGAACGGTCGGTGCCGAGGACGCCACGGAGACCCGCGCGTGGGCCGCGTTCCGCCGTGTGGATCCGGGCTTCTTCGAGGCGCTGGACATCCCCCTGCTCCGGGGCGACGGCCTGCCCCCGGCCACGGGCGGCCTCGCCTCGGCGGACGACCCCGAGGCGGCCGGCGTGCTCGTGGACCGCTTCCTCGCCCGCGCCCTGTGGCCCGGCGAGGACGCCGTGGGCCGGCGGCTCGAATGGGGGGGCCGGGTGGCCGGCGTCGTGGGGTCGGTCCGGTCGTGGGACTCCGAGAGCCGCTGGGGCGCCGTCTACGTGGACTACCGCTCCGACCCGGAGAGCCTCCAGGCCATGCACCTCGTGGTGGCCTGCGGGGACGACGCCGCCGCCACGGCCGAGACGCTCCGCGCCACCCTCACGCGCATCGACCCCCTCGTCCCCCTGGACGTGCGCCCCCTCTCCGAGCGCCTGGCGGGTGAGCTGGCCGACCGGCGGCTGCTTCTGGTCGTGGCCGGCGCGTTCGCCCTCGCCGGGCTCGCCCTGGCCCCCGTGGGCGTCTACGCGGTGGTGTCGTTCGCCGCCCGCCGCAGGGTGCGCGAGGCGGCCGTCCGACTGGCCCTGGGGGCGCGCCCGGAGCAGGTGAGCGCGCGCCTGGTGGCGAGGGGGATGAGACCCGCGGCGGCCGGGCTGGCGACGGGTCTGGCGGCGGCGCTCCCCGCGGCGACCGCGCTCCGCTCGCAGCTGTTCGGGGTCGCGCGCTTCGACCCGTTCGTCTTCGCCGGCGCGGCCGTGGTGCTGGCGTGCGCCGCGGCCCTCGCCACCTGGGTCCCCGCGCGCCGGGCGGGCGCGGTGGCCCCGGCGGTCGCCTTCCGCGAGGGGTGAGGCTCAGCGCACGCCGATCGCCGACGCGCGGCCCGCCTGGAAGAGGAACTGGCCGTACACGCCGAGCTGGAACTGCGTCGAGCCCTGGCGCTGGCCGATGAACGACTGCCGGTCGTTGTAGCTGGCCTGCAGGCCGACCTCGAAGCCCTGCATGCCCGTGCCGAGCGTCACCGACAGCGCGCGGTTGATCCGGTCCACGAACGCGACGCACTCGGCGCGGTCCCGGGCCGTCCGGCACTCGGTCTCGCCGCTGTAGGTGAGGATGAGGGAGAGGTTCACCGGGCGGTCGAGGCGATCGGCGAACGGGCCCGGCGGCACGAACCTGGACGTGAACGACACCCGGTGGGTCTGGGCGTCCCGCTCGGTGTCGCCCGTCGGGTCCGTCCCCTCTCCCTTCTCCACCGAGCCGCTGTAGAGCAGGCTCCCGGAGCCGGCGAGGGACAGCCGGAGCTCCCAGGGCACGCGGAGGGCCTCGTCGACCCGCCGCTGGCGCGAGAGCCCGCCGAAGGCGATCTCCCGCACGTCCCGCTGCACGCCCGCCGTCAGGCTCGCCCGGTCCACCGGGGTGCCGCCGATCGGTCCCGGCGTGCTCCCCCCCAGCGTCACGTCCGGCCACGTGCGGGTGCGGACCGTCCGGTCGGAGCGGGGATCCAGGGTCTCCGTGTCCCGGTCCGAGTAGCCCACGCCGAGGTCGATGCCCCAGGGTAGCAGGACCCCCGACGCCACGCGCCACCCGGTCCGGTCCGTCACGGCGGCGGCCGTGTCGCCGTCCATGACCCGGAAGTCGTCGAGACCCCCCAGCCCGAACTGGTACCCGAGTCCCGGCCGCACCGGGTCGCGGTTGAAGCGGCTGGTGAGGCCGTCCTCCCAGTTGAGCGTCAGCGGCCGGAGCCGGTCCAGCAGCCGGACCAGCCCCGGCGGCCCGGCGGGCCGGGGCGCCGGCTCCTCCGACGGAGGCTCCGCCGGCGCGGGGGACTCCCCGGGCGTCAGGAGGGCACGGCCCATGGCCCCCGGGTCCCAGCTGAACGCCGCCGTCAGGCTCCGCTCGCCCGACGCGTTCCGCTGCAGGACGATCGTCGTGTCGGCGGGGTCGGGACCGGTGGAGACGCGGCTGAGGAAGGTCGCGTTACGGTCCGAGACGTAGCTCGTCGACACGTCGACCTCGTGGCGCAGCCAGGGGACGATGCTCGGTCGGAAGCCCACGCGGGTCCGGAGCAGCCGGTTGGTCTCCCACCCCAGGTCCACCCCCGCCACGCTCGCGCGCTCCCGGGCCAGCGCCTCCTGGACCGGCAGGTCGGACACGAGCTCCCGGGGCTCCAGCAGGTCCCGGGTGGAGAGGAAGGTGATGTCGGCCGTGAGCGCGTCGAAGGGTCGGAACCCCACCTCCGCCGCCGTCTCCACCGACTCCCGGGGGGCCGGCGTGCCCGTGACCAGGCTGTCCTCCGGGCGCCGGGCGATCTGCTCGTACCGGAAGATCGTGTTGTCCTGGACGACCCACCCGGTGCCGACGCTCAGCCGGTCCGGCGTCCACCGCAGCCGGGCGTCGACCACCTCGTCCTCGAGGAACCCGGGCAGGAGCGCCCGCACGATCCCCTCCAGGAACCCCGGCACCACGGGCACCGTGCGCCGGTCGACCCGCCGGTCGTAGCCCAGGCGCGCCTGCAGCCCGTTCGACTCGAGCCGGGTCGTGACGCTGCTCGCCTCGCTCCGGAACCACCCCACGTTGGCGTCCAGCCCGTCGAGGAGGGCCGACACCACCGGGTTCGCCGACGGCGTCGTCTTGCGGAAGCCGACGCTCACCCGCGTCCGGCGGGTCCCGGTCTTCCGCAGCCCCTCGAGACGGTCGGCCCGGATGTCCGAGTCGGAGAGGAACGTGGGCTCGAGGTCGGTGCGGTCGTGGCTCACACGCAGCGGAAGCTCGACGCCCCACTCGGCGGGCATGAAGCGCTCGACGTTGAGCTGGGTCGAGAGGCTCAGCGCCCGGTCGTCCTGGTACGTGGCGCTCTCCTCGAGCTGACGGAAGAACGCCCCCCGGCCGGAGAAGGTCGCCCGGGCCTGGAGCACGTCGGCCGCCTCCAGGCTCATGTTCACGAAGCCCGCCAGCCCCGCGTCGGTCACCGGCTCGGCCAGCCGCAGCTCGTCGACCCAGACCTCGCCCTGGAAGGGCAGCGGGCCCTGGTTCCAGACCCCCAGGGCCATCTCCCGCACGTTGGCCAGGTCGGGAGCCCGTCCCCGGTCGCGGAGCACGACGGCGTACGTCGAGTCGTTGCTCCAGAGGGTCACCGGCCCGCCGCCGGGCGACGGCGGGGTGTGGATGAGGGTCTCTTCGGCCCGGCGCCGCAGGTCGAGCCACTCGCCGAAGTCGACGACCACCTCGGGCAGCCAGTCCTCCTGCATCACCCCGTCCCCCGCGGGCGCGGGCAGGCGGGTGCGGAACAGGTAGAAGTTGTCCGGGTCGGTCCCGACCTTGAGAAAGAACCAGTGGGGTTCCTGGAGCCCGAAGTCGCCGGACCGCGCGGTGACCCACAGGCGGGCCCGGCGATAGGTCAGGAAGTTGCGGGGACGCTGGGGGAAGCGGTTGTAGACCTCGGCCCGGTCGCCGGGCTGGATGTCCTCGAACGAGATCGACAGGCTCTTCTCGTTGAACTCGATGCCCTGGCCGCCGAACTGGGTCGTGGGGTCGCTCAGCTCCTCCAGGACCCCCGGGGGCGACTGGTACGCGTCGCCCTCGGTCAGCCGGCTGACGGGCGTGACCTCCACCCGCCCGGGCGCCGACGCCGTATCCCCCGCGATGCCCCGCAGCACGCCGTCCTCCGTGCGCTTGACCCAGCGGGCCCCGATGATGCGCATGCGCGCCAGCGTGAGGGACTGCCTCCGGTCCGACACGACCGTGAGTCGCAGGTGCCTCACCGCCCGCAGGTCCGCCTCGGTGAAGGCCCCTCCCACCTCCACGGCCCGCACGTCCTTGATGGGGATGCGGTACAGCCGGAAGTCGGTGTCCGTCTCCGAGCGCGTCCGCACCAGGTACGGGCTCGCGCCCGACAGCTCCACCACGTAGCGGAGGTGGCGCTCGTTCGTGTCGAGGTTGCCGTCCGCGTCCAGGTCCTCGCTGTCCTGGCGGCCGTTGTTGCGGGTACACACCGCCCGGATGTTGCCCAGCCGGTAGATCCGCCCCGGCTCGGCCAGGCACGTCTCGCCCCAGACCCCGCGCTGGTCCGCGTCCTGGCCCCAGATCTCGCCCCGACCGGGGTCCGCCTCCTGGTCGAGGAGGCCGAGTCCCCACGCCACGCCGTCGTCCTTGATCCCGTTCGTGGCGCCGTCGGGGGCGACGAACACGGCGTCCTCGCTCACCAGGCCCAGGTCGATGACGAGGTCGGTGGCCTCGCCCCCGGACACGTAGAACTCCAGGAACTCGCTCTTGGTCAGGTCCGTCCCGGTCTGGCTCAGCACGGTCGTGATGGACGCCCACGACCGCCCTTCGGTCTCGACGTCGCCGAAGCTCAGGCGCAAGCCCGGCTCCCGGACCGACGAGCCCGCCACCCGGATCTGGCGGTCGATGTCCTCCCGGGGGAAGAACCCCTCGTGGATGCCGACGCTGTCGCCTTCGAACCCCTCGACGATCCACGAATGCTGCCACACCATGCCCGCCAGCGTGCCCGGCCCCACCACCGGCGGCAGGACGTCCTCGGCTCCCGTCGTCCGCGTGGGCGCGCTGCCCCGCCTCCACTCGTGGGACAGCAGGGAGAGGGTGCGGATGTTGGAGGCGTCGAAGTCGTCGACGAAGACCGCCCCCCGGGTGTTCGGGTCGGGCAGCGAGAGGGCGGCCTCGCCGTCCAGCGTGAAGGAGCTGGCGCCGCTGAAGCGGAGGCCGGGCACGTGGGTCAGCAGCCGGTCGAGCCACGCCACCTCGGTGGTGACGTCGGCCGACAGCCCGGCCAAGCCCACGGCGCCGGGCTCGACGCCCAGGGTGGGCCGGGTCACGAGCGTCTTCTCGGTCCGGTACAGCCCGATGAGGTTCAGCCCCAGGTCGCCCAGACGGGTGGTGCCCTGGAAGCCGAACACGCTGATGGGCGCGGTCTGGAAGATCTGCTTCTGCTCCCACGTCGCGCGGATGGCGTCCTCGCGGGTGGCGGCGAAGAGCACCTCGGGCTCCAGCAGACGGACCTGGCCCACGTCGTAGTCGATCTCGTAGTCGGTGCCCCGGACCAGCAGGCGGTCGCCGAGGAAGATCCTCTCGCTGCCGTCCCGGATGCCGAGGGCCCCCAGGCTGAACGAGCTGATGACCCCCTCGCTCCGGCGCCGGAAGGGGATGGTGAGACGGAACAGCCCGCCGTTCAGCCGCTCGAACGGGTCGGCGTTGTCGTAGATCTTCCGGTTGGCCCGGTCGCCCAGCAGCTCGGCCGTCTCCTCGGCCGTGAGCCCGAGCGACGGCAGCGGGGGAGGACGCTTGAACGGCTCGAGGGTCGGGAAGACGATGAACGTGCCCTGCACGGGCGGCTGGTCCTGGAAGACGTCCCTCCCGGGCTGGTAGACGGCGGCCGGATCCACCTCGTCCACCGGGCTCTCCTGGTCGAGCCCCATGAGCTGGAGCCAGGTGACGTCGTCCCCCCGGGGCGAGCGGACGAAGGTGCGGCCCGCCGACAGCTCGCCCAGGGAGATCGTGACCTCCACCGACGCCGGCTCGACGTCGCCCGAGCTGCTGGCCCGGTAGACGTTGTGCATCTCCATCTCCCAGGTCGGGCGCCCGGGCTGGTGGTTGGCCCCCGACGCCTTGAGGAGCCGCAGCTCGGGTCGCCGTCCGGTGACGTAGATCCGCTCGGGGTTGTAGTCGCCCACCGTGTCGCCCACGGCGGTGACGTAGGTGACGGCCAGCATCTCCTCCGAGCCCAGGGGGCTCCGCAGCGCGATCCACAGCCCCGACGGGTGGACGAAGTAGTCCTGGCCGGGCACCAGGTAGCGGAACCACCCGGACTCGGTCACCGAGCCGCCGGCCCGCTCCAGCGTGGCGTCGGCCTGGATGTAGCCCTGGACCTGCTGGCGCGCGGCCGGGTCGGCCTCGAAGCGGTAGACCTGGACCGGCTCGATCCCCGGCGTGGCCGACGCCGGCGCCGAGCCGACGTCCAGGTCGAGGACGTCGACGTGGGGATAGCGGTCGATCTCCTCGGGGGGGACGAGGAAGAAGAACTGACCCCGGGCGTAGTCGGCGTCGTCCAGGACGAGCGTGTCCTCCTGCACGAACCGGCGCTGGTTGCCCACCCCCGTCAGGCGGAAGACCCGGCTCGACAGGTCGCCCTTCTGCTCGGCCCACACGGTGCGGAAGTCCACCGGGCCGAGCTGGCCCCGGGCCTGGAAGCCGAAGTTGCCCGCCGGGAGCCCCTGCGTCAGGTAGCGCGAAGGGGGCAGCTCGAACGTGACGTCGCCCACCTCGACGCGCTGGAAGATCGCGTCCGGCCCGCCGTCGTAGCGCAGGTTGATCCGGTTGGCCGCCTCGAACTCGCGCGTCTGGTCGAAGTCCACGTCCACGTGGATCCGGTCGGTGATCGTGCCGCCCACGTCCACGTCGAAGGTCAGCTCGGGCTGGAGCTGGGGGAGGAGGCGCGGGTTGCAGGAGGCCTGGAACTGGTCCTGGCACGGTCGGAAGCGGGTCCAGTCG
>JASFUL010000232.1:0-8453 GCA_050050315.1 Gemmatimonadota bacterium | reverse complement strand
CCACGCGTTCGTGCAGGTGCAGGACGTCCGCCTCTTCGGCGAGGAGGCGAGCACGCTCACCGACTTCTCGGCCGACGCCCTGGACGTGCACCAGGCGTGGGTCGAGATCGGCGCCGCCGCGGACCTGGCGGGCCTGCGGGTGGGACGGCAGGAGGTCTGGTACGGCGGCCACCGCCTGATCGGGACGGTGAACTGGACCCAGCAGGCCCGGGCCTTCGACGGCGCGCGGCTGCGGCTCGGCGAGGAGGGCGCGCGCGCCCGAGTGGACGCGTTCGCGTTCCAGCTCTCCGAGGCGGCCTCCCCGGCGCGGTCGCGGGACGCGGCCTTCCTCGGGAGCTACGCGGTGGTGGACCTCGAGGAAGGGCGCGCCCTCGACCTCTACCTGCTGTGGAACCGGGAGGAGGCCGGCGAGGCCGACACCGAGATGGGGACCGCGGGGGCGCGCTACGTGGGCGGCTCCGGAGCCATCGCCTATCGGGTCGAGGGGGCCTGGCAGTTCGGCGACCGCGCGGGCCGCGACGTGGGGGCCTGGTTCTTCGGCGTCCGGGCGGGGACGAGCGTGGCGGGCGGCGACGGGTCCCTCACGCTCTGGTACGACCACCTCTCCGGCGACGACCCGTCCGACCCCGACGACGGCGTCTTCTCGACGCTGTTCGCGACCAACCACAAGTTCTACGGGCTGGCCGACCTGTTCCTGGACATCCCCTCCCACACCGCGGGCCGCGGGCTGCGGGACGCGGCCATCAAGGCGGCCTGGACGCCGGCGCCGCGGTGGAGCGTCGGCCTGGACCTGCACCACCTGAGGGTGGCCGAGGACACCGGCCTCGCCAGCGGTCACCTGGCGAACGAGGTGGACCTGACCGTCGGCCGCGAGCTGACGGCGGGCGCGCGTCTGACCGGGGGCCTGTCGTACGTCGGCGAGGGAGACGCGCTGGAGCCCGTGCGGGGCATCGGCGAGAGCGTGACCTTCGCCTACGTGATGCTGGACGTCGTGTTCTGAGGGGAAGGCGCGTCCCTCAGGGGTTGATCCAGTAGCTGAGCTTCAGCATGAAGATGTCGTCGGGGTGCGCCCCGAAGAGCCCGTCCATGCCCCGGCCGAAGTCGAAGCGCCCGTCCTCCAGGTACTGGTTCCGACCCTGGGACCAGACCACGTAGAGGGTGGACCCGGGCCGGTACTCCCAGCGCAGCACGGCGTTCGACCGGAACTGCCGGAAGTTGAAGTCCGGATCGTCCCAGGCCTCGGCCACGCCGTCGCCGTCGAGGTCCGCCTCGTACGTGCCGTCTTCGAGGGCGGGCGCCAGGAGCCCGAGCCGATCGGCGTAGCCGTCGGCCCTGGGATCGACGACCTGCTTGAACTCGTCGTACATGCCCGCGCTCACGTAGGGCTGCGCGTACAGCTGGAGGGAGAGGGTGGGGGAGAAGGCGTAGTCCAGCCGGCCCGTCAGCCCCACGGTCGTCTGGTGGATGCGGCCGAACACCCAGCGGTCCTCGCCGCCCACCTCGAGGGCGTCCACCCACTGGAGGTCGTCGACGTTGCGGGTCACGAACGTCCCGACGCCGAGGCTCGCCCGACCCGAAGGCCGCCACGAGACCGTGGGCGACACGGAGACCCGCCACGAGTCGCTCTCGGGTCGCACGTTCCAGTTGGCGTTCAGGTTGAGCCGGACGGGCTTCCGCTCGTCGGTCCCCAGGCCGCTCCACCCGTTCCACTGGGGCTCCCGCCGCATGGCGGGTCCACCGCGCAGGAGGCCGTTCGACAGGCCGCCGTGGTTGTAGTTGACCCCGGCGTAGCCCCACCAGAAGTTCGCGAGCTGGAAGCTCCCGTTGACGTTCCCGCCGCTGTTGTAGCGCTCCATCCCCCAGGAAAAGCCGTTCCACGCGTTGAGGTTGATCCGCCACCGCCGGAAGGGCCCCTGGGGCGTGGACTGGTCGTACCCGCCGTAGGCGAAGACCGAGGTGAAGTCGGACTCCCGCATGTAGCCGGCGTCGTTCACCTCGAAGCCGGGCGAGCGGCTCTGGAATCCGGTCGCCCAGCGCCAGTGCCCGGTGATGCGTCCCAGGCTGGCCTGGGCCGAGAAGCCGCTCATGCTCGTGCGCCCCGGGTCGTACTCCACGTGCTCCGCGTCGGGGCGCTGGAACCAGTGGGCGCTGGAGCGCTGGGTCCGGTCGATGGAGGCGGCGGAGCCCCTCACGTACGAGCCGAGGACGTAGCCGTCCACGACGTAGGCGTCGTCGCCGAAGCGGTGCCGGAAGTCGACGCCGCCGGCCACCGCGTCCCGGCGCAGCTCGAGGGCGTCGGCGGCCGCCCGGTCCCGGGCCACCACGGTCCCGATGACGCCCAGCGCGGTGCGTCCCTCCCGGAAGTCCTTCTGCACCCGCGCCAGCCCGTAGCCGGTCCGCGGCTCCACGACCTGCTCGCGCAGGTCGGCGCCCTCGGGCGCGACCTCGGCCGACTCCTCGCCGGTGACGGCGCCCAGCACCCCGATGGACCAGCCGGTGGCCGTCTTTCCGGAGAGCTTGGCGGCGCCGAGGATGGTCGTGTTGTCGGGCGCCCGGGTGAAGCCGTCCCCGTCGAGGTCGACGTCGCCCTGGGGCGCGCGGCCGATACGCCGCGTGTAGAACAGCGACTCGACCGCGTCGTCGCCGTCCCCCATGGCCAGGGAGAAGGCGAAGAGGTTGGAGCCCTCGACGAAGAAGGGGCGCCGCTCCGGGAAGAACGTCTCGTACGCCGACAGGTTCACCTGGGCCGGGTCGGCCTCCACCTGGCCGAAGTCCGGGTTGATCGTGACGTCCAGCGTCAGGTCGCTCGTGAGGCCGTATCGGGCGTCCGCCCCGACGGTGCTGCTGAACGCGGTGGGCTCCCAGAACGGGTCGCCGGCCTCGCCGGGCTGCCGCCGCACCCGGGCGAGGGTGTAGGGGGTCACCTCCAGCCGGCGGGGGGGCTCGAGGCCCACCAGCCCCCGGAGCTCGCCGAAGCGCGACACGAGGGCCGACTCGGAGCGGTCCGTCGGTGACCACACGTCCGTCTCCTGACGCCGCGCTACCTGACGGAAGAAGTTCACGCCCCACGTCTGGCGGTGGGCGTCCCGGAAGCGGAGCTGGGAGTAGGGGATGCGGAACTCGGCCGTCCAGCCGAGGTCGTCGGTGGCGGTCGCCACGTCCCACACGGCGTCCCACCCGACGTCCTCGGAGGTGTCGTCGAAGTGGTAGACGTCGGTCTTCACGCCCGCCGGGTTCACGCGGAAGTCGAAGGCGGTCCGGCGGTCGAAGTAGCTGTCGATGATGACGGCCACCTGGTCCGAGTACGACTCCTCGTCCCGACGGGTGAGCTGCCCGACGATGCTGTCGGGCGCGCTGTCGAAGGCTCGTACGGCCACCCACAGGGCCTCCTGGCCGTAGAGCACCCGCGCCTCGGTGCGCTCGGTGGCGGGCACCCCGCTCTCGGGCTCGTACTGCACGAAGTCGCCGGCCACCTGGGCGGCGTCCCAGGCCGCGTCGTCCAACCGGCCGTCGAGGACCGGCTCCGGCTTGTCGGCGGGGATCGCCGCGGCCTGGAGCACGGGCGGACCGACCTTCGATCTCCCGCGTTCGAGGCTCTCGTCGGTGGAAGCCACGCGCACCTCCTGCGCCGCCGCGTCGGCGACGCAGGCGAGGGCCGCCGCCACGGCGGCCATGAGGAGAATCCGTCCGCCCATCGTCCCGGTCCCTCGCAGATTGGAGTCGACCCGCCCGCGCAGCTGTCCCCTCGTTGGACGAACCGACCGGGTCGTCGGTTGCGACATCGTCCCCGATGACGCCAACTACGGTGCGAGGAAGCCACCGGTTTCGGGCCCCCCGTGCCCCGCCGGCGCCTCCGCGACCGGGAGCCACGCATGTCGTCGGGAGAACCCATGACGCGCTTCGACCCCGTCCGCCCCGGCGGCTCCGCCGCCTTCTACAAGGGCCACGGCCTGGGGAACGACTACCTCGTCGTCGAAGCCGGCGACGCCTGGACGCTGGACGACGAGTCGGTGCGCCGGGTGTGCCACCGACAGGAGGGCGTGGGGAGTGACGGGATCGTCGCCTTGCTGGCGCCCGCCGAAGAGCCCTTCCGGCTCCGCATGTTCAACCCGGACGGATCGGAGTTCGAGAGGAGCGGCAACGGGCTCCGGGTGCTGGCGTCGTGGCTCCACGGGACCGGTCGGGTGGAGACCGGTCGGGCCTTCGACGTCGAGGTCGGTGGCGACCGGGTGACCATGACCGTCCACGGGCGGGCCGAAGGGGGCGTCTACGACATCTCGGTGGACATGGGCCGGGCGCGGACCGGTCCGGAGGCGGTGGGCCTCGACCGGTCGGCCCTCGAGCCCGACCGGGAGAGGACGAGCCACGGGCGGCTGGAGGTGGGCCCGTCGGGGGACCGGGTCCCCGTGCACCTGGTGGGCGTGGGCAACCCGCACTGCGTGGTCTTCGCCGACGATCCGTCGGTCGGGGCGCTCGAGCGGCTCGGTCCGGAGCTGTCCACCCACCCCGCCTTCGCCCACGGCACGAACGTGCAGCTCGCGCGGGTGGTGTCGGGCCGCCGACCCCGCCTGCCCGGCTTCGGGAGCGGCGAGCGGGCCGAGATCCCGGTCGTGTCCGGGGGGGTCGGCGGGCCCACGTGGCCGACCATCCCGCGGCCGGGGGCCTCGGACGACGGTGGCGGGGTGGTCGACGCGCGGATCTGGGAACGCGGGGTCGGGCCCACCGCCGCCTCCGGGACCAGCGCCTGCGCCGTGGCCGTCGCGGTGGTCCGGGCGGGCCTCCTGGAGCCCGGCAGGGTCGAGGTGCGGACGGAGGGGGGGAGCCTCTTCGTGGACGTCGGCCCGGGGCTCGAGGTGGCGCTCAGGGGCCCCGTGGCGGAGGTGATGACCGGCGAGCTGAGCCGGGGCTTCCTGGAGGACCTGGCCGGCGTGAGCGGGGGGTGAGCGGGCTCAGGTGCGCACGCGCACCAGCAGGATGAGCCCCGCCACGAGGAAGAGGGCGTTGGGCATCCACGCGGCCCACACGGGGGGGATCGCCCCGGTCGCTCCGAACGCGCCTGCGACCTTGAGCATGGCGATGTAGAGGATCGTGGTGCCGAGCGCGATCCCGATCCCGTACGCCGTCCCCCCCCGCTTGGACGACGTGGCCAGAGGGGCGCCGAAGAGGATGATGACCAGGGTGGCGGCCGGGATCGCGATCTTCTGCTCCATCTTGACCCTCAGCTCGTACGGCTCGCCCCCGGACCGCTCGATGATCTCCGCCAGCCGCTCGAGCTGAGTGTACGTCATCTCCTCCTCCTCGGGCGTGCTCTCCAGGAGGTCCTCGGGCCGCTCGGTGAGCTCCGGCACCCGGATGCTCCCGAACCCGAGGGACGTGACGGTCTCGATGTCGTGCACCTTGCGGTAGGTCCCGTCGTGCAGCGTCCACCCGTGGATCGAGTCCCAGGTGGCGCTCTGGGCGGTGATGTGCAGCGCGGCGTGCTGCGGCTCGGGCCGCCGGTGCAGCGCCACGCCGCTGATCCGGTTGTCCCGGGCGCTCATCCGCTCGCCCTCGAGCGTCAGGCCGCTGTCGGTGATGAACACGAACTCGCTCCGCCAGTCGCGGCCGAGGTCGACGTCCTCCAGGATCGCCGCGGCGATCTTGTTCGTCCGGGGGGCCAGGTGGCTGAGACCGAGGGCCACGCCGGTGAGGATCAGGCCCATGACCGCGATGGGGGCGATGAGCCGGTGGAAGGAGATGCCGCCCGCCTTGGCGGCCACCACCTCGCGGTGGGTGGTCATGCCGTAGACGGTGAAGACGGTGGCGATGAGGGCGGCGATGGGGAACGACCACCCCATGTAGAAGGGCACCTTGAAGAGGTACGCCTGCGCCACCTCGAGACCCGTGAGCCCGTCGCGCGCCAGGTAGCTGTCCAGGTCCTCGGTCAGCTCGCCGAGGATGAAGAGGGGAGGCGTCGCGAGGATCGAGATGACGAAGAGCTTCGTGAAGGTGACCGTCACGAGCCGGTCGAGGATCCGCATCATGCCCGGGCCTCTCCTCCCTCGACGCCGCCGGCCACCCGGTCACGCCGAGCGGCGCGGAAGGGTGCGGTCAGGCTCTTCCGCACGGTCCAGTAGAGGTCGTCCCACCCGCCTCCGCGGGCGGTGGCGGACTCCCGTCCCATGGTCATGAAGAGCCACAGCCCCAGGGCCCCGAAGACGAGGTTGGGCACCCACATGGTGATCGCGGGGGGGGCCACGCCGTTGTCCGCCAGGTTCTCGCCGCCGATGAGCCCGGCCCAGTAGACGGAGAAGATCCCCGACGACGCCGCGATCACCAGCCCGAGGCCGCCCCGGGGGAAGCGGATCGCCAGCGGGCCGCCCAGGAGCACGAAGACCACGCAGGCGAACGCCAGGGTGAACTTCTTGTGGATCTCGACCCGGTAGCTGTTCACGCGCGAGCGGTGGGAGTTGCTGATCGCCCACTGGGTGTTGGTGCGGATGTACGCCTGCCGCGTGACCTCGTCCCGGGCCAGGAGCTCGCGGTCCTCCTCGAGCTGCCGGGGGGCCGCGCCGTCGGTCCCCGTGGCGGGAGGAGTGGAGATGGCCGGGGACGGCAGCGTGGTGGGGGGCGTCGGACGGCGACCCGCGCCGTTCTCGCTGGCGGTCGCCACGTCCTCGCGCCCCAGCGCCTGGAGGACGGTGTAGCGGGCGATCTCCGCCGAGACGTCCCGTGCCGAGTCCAGCTTCTGGGCCCGGTCGGTCGCCGCCGAGTCCAGCATGGCCAGCGTCATCTCGCGGTCCGAGCGCTCGGCGCCGCCGGCCCGCCGCTCCAGCTCGTTGCCCACCCCCCGGATGGGGAGCACCTGCTTCTCGTAGCGGATCTGCTGGAAGTCGCCCTCGCGGTCGGCGGCCGTCTCGAAGACCACCCCGTCGTACAGCGTCAGGTAGAGGTCGGTGCGGGCCTCGTTGAACGCCATCTGGCCCCGGGTCGCGTACGTGGTGCGCGAGTCGAGGGGGTCGTTGCCGTCGTAGATGGCCACGTCGTGCAGCTCGTTCGTTTGATTGTCGATGGTGGCCGCGGTCAGGTAGTAGACGTCTCCCGTGTCGCCGGCCCGGACCTCGTTCACGACCTGTTCCCGGAGGATGAAGGTCGGGCTCTTGCGATTGATGTCGAGGAGGAGGTTTCTTAGCCGGTGGTTCGCCTGCGGTAGCACGTAGTCGTTGAACAGGAGCATGACGCCGCCGATGACGACGCCCACCCCGATGAGGGGGAGCATGACGCGCTGAGGCCGGACCCCCCCGGCCTTCATGGCCGTGATCTCGTTGTTGGCGGTGAGATCGCTGAACGCGTACAGCACCGCGACCAGGACCGCCATGGGCAGCGTGAGCGCCACCGTGTGGGGGAGCGAGAGGACCAGGAACTCCCAGATCACGTCCCACGTCAGGCCCTTGCCGGCGAGGTTCTCCAGCCGCTGGGCCACGGCGTTCAGGAAGAGGAGGCCCGTGAGCGTCGAGAGGGCGAAGAGGAACGGGCCCACGTGGGCCCGGATGAGGTATGAGATCAGGATGCGCATCCGGGGGTCTCTTCCGGCTCGACGACGGTGGGGGAACCGGGCCGGGGTTCCCTCGCGCTCCAGCGGTGTAGAACCTACCGTCGAGCCGCCTAGCGGCTCAAGCTGCGGTTCGCCGCCATGATGGCCGAGTCTGGTACACCCGGACCCGGTCGCCCGGTCCCGCGTTCCTCGTAGTCCGCCCTCCCGCATGCGCCACGCCCTCGCCCTCGCCGCCGCGCTGGCGGTCGCCGTGCCCCTGCCCGCCGCCCGGGGGGCGGGTGTGGAGGGGGCGGGAGGGGGTGGGGCGGCGGCGGACACGATCCTCTGGAACGTGTTCGCGCCTCCCCCCGTCGACCCGCTCGGGCTCGACGGGCTCCGGGTCCGCCGGGACCTGCCGGGTCGCCCGGGGGCGCCATGGCGGTCCCCCGGCCCCGGGCTCCCGGGCGCGACTCCGGGCGGGCCGCTCGGCCCCCGGCTCTTCGGCCCGGGCACCTTCCCCCCGGGCCGGGCCACCGCCCGCCTCGGGCTCAAGCGTCTCGTCCCCCCGTGGCTCGAGGCGCCGCCGGTGCCGGGCACCGACCATCCCCTGCTGGGCCGGGTCACGGACTCGTGGGAGGGGCGTTGGCTGGAGACGCTGGACGAGCACCTGAGGCCCGACGCGCCCCTCCGGGCGGCGCTCCGCGCGCGGGTGGAGCAGGAACGGCGCCCCGGGGCGCCACCCGCGTTCCTTTCGCCCGTCGACACCGCGGCGCCGCGGGGGCCCCCCGGCCCTCCGGCCGGCGTGCCTCCGGAGCGCCGGGCCGCCATGGGGGACACGGCGGCGGCGGGGGAGATCGGGGCCTTCGTGAGCGAGTACTCGGACCTGGGGATGCGGGTGCAGTCCCGGGCGGAGATCGGGGGCGACTGGACCCGCTTCCGA
>JASFUL010000231.1:0-8481 GCA_050050315.1 Gemmatimonadota bacterium | reverse complement strand
CAGCGACTTCTACCAGGGCCTCATCCTGTACGCGAGCGCCTTCGTGCACCTGGAGCGGGGCAACGCCCACGGGGTCCGCGCCCAGCTCGCCAAGGCGCTGGGCCGGCTGGAGGGCTACCCTTCGCCGTACCTGGGGCTGGACGTCGACGCCCTGCGGGAGCACTGCGCGAGCACCCGGCAGGCGGTCGAGCGGCACCCCGCGGACTTCGCCGACCGCATCGAGCCGTTGCCGCTGCGCCCGACGTCGGACCGGGTGCGGGGCGACGAGCCCGAGCTGGAGGAGGAGCCGGGCTGAGCGCCCCCCGGGAGCCGCCTCTCCTTGCCATACATCCGTCACCGTAGTATATCGGTAACGGATGCAACGAAGGCCGACGCACCGGCCTCTCTCGAAGCTCGGCTCCGACCCCCCCACCGCCATGACTCCGAACGCCGACCGCCTCGACCCGGCCGACGCCGCCCTCGACGACCTGCTTCCGCTGACGCCGGTGGTGTTCCACATCCTGGTGGCGCTGTCCGCCGACGTGCGCCACGGCTACGACGTGGCCCGCCGCGTGGAGGACGCGACCGACGGGGCGATCCGCATGGGACCGGGCACGCTGTACGGCTCGCTCCGGCGCATGCAGGACGACGGGCTGATCGCCGAGGCCGACGACCCGGGACGGGAGGGGGCCCACGCCGACCGGCGCCGTTACTACCGGGTCACCGAGCGGGGGCGCGCGGCGCTCTCGGCCGAGACGGCCCGGCTGGCCCGGGCGGTCGAGCTGGCCCGGAGCGCCCTGGGCGGAGGGGGCGGGTGAGCCGGGGCGAGCGCCTCTACCGCGCGCTCCTGCGGCTGTACCCGCCGACCTTCCGCCGGGAGTACGGCCAGGACCTGATGCAGGGCTTCCGGGACCGCCGGGCCGAGGCCCGGCACCGGGGAGCGGGGGGCCGGGGGCGGCTGGGGATGCTGATCGTCGGCGACCTGCTCCGGTCCGTTCCCCTGCAGTGGTGGCGGGCGGTGCGAGGCGCCGCGGCCCGCCCGGGGTTCGCCCGGTGGGACGCGATTAGTGACGACGAGCGACGGGAGGGAGGGACGGGGATGGGATGGATCGCGCAGGACGTGGCGTTCGCCACGCGGTCGTGGACGCGACGGCCGGGGTACGCCGCCGCGGCGGTGCTGACGCTCGCCGTGGGGATCGCCGGGGCGACGACCATGTTCGGCGTCCTGGACCGTGTGGTGCTCCGGCCCCTCCCCTACGACGACCCGGGACGGCTGGTGCAGGTGGGATCTCGCTACGAGCGCATGGAGGGCTACCTCGGGTCGGTCTCGCCGGGCGAGCTCCACCGCTGGCGCCAGGCGCTGGAGACGATGGACGTGGCGGGCTCGCGGCTGCAGCTCCTGACGCTCCGGGGCACCGGTGACCCCGAGATCCTCTCGGGGGCGGGCGTGTCCGGCTCGTTCTTCGACGTCCTTGGGGTCGGGGCCGCTCGGGGCCGCCTCTTCGGCGACGCCGAGGACCGACCGGAGGCGGCGCCCGTCGCGGTGCTCACCTGGGGGACCTGGCAGCGTCGCTTCGGCGGCGACCCGTCCGTGCTGGGCCGCACGGTGGCGCTGGACGACATCCCCTTCACCGTCGTCGGCGTCCTCCCCCGGGACTACGTGCCGCCGGAGGCCCTCTACCACGGCGACGTGGAAGTCTACTTCCCCCTGCAGCACGTGGCCGACGACGTGGGTCCGAACGTGGTCCAGGACGCGTTCCTCCAGGCGCTGGCGCGGGTGGCGCCCGGCGTCGGGCTCGACGCGGCCCGGGAGGAGCTCCGGACGGTCGAGGCGGAGCTGCTGGAGGAGTACGCCGGCGCCGCGTCGGACAGGCGCTCCGTGGACCTGGTGCCCCTCCACGCCCGGACCGTGGGCGACTTCGGCCGCACGCTCCTCCCCTTCCTGGGGGCCGTGGGGATGCTGCTGCTGGTGGCGTGCGCCAACGTGGCCAACCTGTCGCTGGTGCGCGCCACGGAGCGGGGGCGGGAGATGGCGGTGCGGACCGCCCTCGGCGCGGGCCGGGGACGGCTGGTTCGCCAGCTCCTGACGGAGAGCGTGCTCCTGTCCGGGGCGGCCGGGGCCCTGGGCGCCGCGCTCGCCTGGGGGGCGGTGGAGGCGTTTCGCCGGCTGAGCCCGGAGGGGATCCCCCGGGCCGTCGAGGTGACCGTGGATCCCCGGGTACTGGGCTTCGCGCTGGGGCTGGCGCTCCTGACGGGCCTGGTGTTCGGGCTCGCGCCGGTCCTCCACGTGGTCCGGGCCGAGGTGGCGCCGTCCCTCGGCGAGCGGGGCTTCGAGGGACCGTCCCGGACCGGCCGGGCCGACCGCGTCCGGTCGGCGCTGGTCGCCGGCGAGGTGGCGCTCGCCCTCGTGCTGGTGGTGGGCGCGGGCCTGCTCGTCCGCTCCCTCGTAGGACTGGTGAGCACCGACCTGGGCTTCGAGCCCGCCCGCATGGCCTACATGACCGTGGTCCCCGAGGGCGACCGGTGGGAGGGGTCGGAGGCTCGTCTGCGCCTCTTCCGCGCGCTCCACGAGCGCCTCTCCGGCCGGCCCGGGGTGGTGGCCGTGGGGGGGACGAGCAACCTCCCGCTGTCGGGCAACGAGTCGGTGCGGAACGTCTCCGTCGAGGGCTTCGAGGCCGGCGGCGAGGAGGGGGAGGACGTGAGCTACAACCGGGTCCTCCCGGGCTTCTTCCCGGCGGCGGGCGTCCCCCTCGTCGAGGGGCGCGGGTTCGACTGGAGCGACGGCGGGACCGGCACGATCCCGGTGGTGGTGAACCGGGCCATGGCCCGGCGCTTCTGGCCTTCCGGCGGCGCCCTCGGGGGTCGCCTCCACTACGGCAGCCGCGACTCCGGGAACCCGTGGATGCAGGTCGTCGGCGTCGTCGGGGACGTGCGCCAGCTGGCCCCCGGCCGGCCGCCCGTGCCCCAGCTCTACGTCCCCTTCGCCGCCTTCGCGACGGGTGTCCAGACCATGGTCGTGCGCACCGGCGGCGACGCGGGCGAGGGCGCGCAGGCCCTGCGCCAGGCGCTCCGGGAGGTCGCGCCCGGGCTCGCCGTCCGGCGCGTGGGCACCATGCGCGGTCTCCTCGCGGACTCGGTGGTCCGACCGCGCTTCTTCACCCTGATCCTCGGCACCTTCGCGGCGATCTCGGTCCTCCTCGCCGTGGTGGGCGTCTACGGCACCATGGCGTACGGGGTGCGCCAGCGGACCCGGGAGCTCGGCGTCCGCATGGCGCTGGGGGCCGACCGGGGCCGCGTGCGCCGCATGGTCCTCCGGCGGGGGCTCGGATGGACGGCGGTGGGATTGGCCCTCGGGCTGGGCCTCGCCCTCGCCTCGACGCGGCTCCTCGAGGGGCTGGTCTACGGGGTGACCCCCACCGATCCGGCGACCCTGGCCGGCGCCGCCCTCACCCTGGCCACGGCCGCGGCGCTGGCGGCCTGGATCCCGGCGGCCCGGGCCACCCGCATCGACCCGTCGCGGGCCCTCCGCTCGGAGTAGGACCTCCCCCCGTCACAACCCCCCTCCCCCGGTCGTTCCCTCTCCGGAAGCAGCGAACGAGGGAGGGCGACCCGGACACCGCGGGGCCCGTTCCGGCGTATTGAACGACACGGGTGGAACGCATCCGTACCAACGATCGCGAGGATCCGGGGAACGCGGCCGTGCCGTGAACTACGAACAGGTCTTCGACGAGGTCTTTCCCGCCCTCTTCCGCTACTGCCAACGGCTGACCGGCGACGCCGACGCGGCGGAGGACGCGGCCCAGGAGGCCTTCGTGCGCCTCTACACGCACGAGGTCGAGGGGCCCGTGAAGGCCCTGCGCGTCTGGCTCTTCCGGTCGGCGACGAACGTGATCCGCGACCGGTACCGGGTGGACGAGAACCGGCGCCGGCTGCTGGAGAAGCACCCCGTGAAGCCGGGGGCGCCGCCGGACCCCGAGCGCGGGGTCGAGCGGCGGGAGGACGTGGCGGCGGTCCGGGCCGTCCTGGACGGGCTGGACGAGCGCGACCGGGAGCTGCTGCTCATGCGCGAGGAGGGGTTCAGCTACCGGGAGATGGCCGACGCGGTGGGCGTGAAGCCGACCTCGATCGGCACGCTGCTGGCCCGGGCCCAACGGCGCTTCGCGGAGGCCTGGGAGGACGGTCCGGGCGCCCCGGCGGCCGGCGCCACCGCACGGACGAGCGGGAACGCGACGGAGGACGATGACCAGTCTGGATGAAGGACGCCTGCTGGCGTACCTGGACGGAGAGATGGAGCCCGGCCAGCGGGCCGAGGTGGAGGCCTGGCTGGGCCAGAGCGGGGCGGCCCGGGCGGCGCTCGCGGGCGTGCGGGAGCGCCGGAACCTGGTGGGTCGGGCGCTCGCCGGCGTCGACGTCCCGGTCCCGGACCTGGAGACGGTGCGCGCCCGCATCCGCGCGCGGGTCGAGGTCCACGGGACGACGGCGACCGCCGCGGCCGCCGTCGGCGGCCGACGGCGGTGGGCGCAGGCGGCCGCGCTCGTGCTCTTCCTGGGAGCCGCCGGGGCCTCGGCGGCGGTCCCGGGCTCCCCGGTGCGCGCCTGGCTCGCCTCCCTCCTGGACGGCGGGGAGCCGTCGGCCACCGTCCCCGCGGCCGCGGTGGACGAGGCATCCCCCGACGACATGGGCCTGCGCGTGCGTCCCTCCGAGGGCCGCCTGGCCATCGACCTCGCGGAGGTGCCCGAGGAGACCGAGGTGGTCGTGAGGCTCGTCGAAGGCGAGCGTGGGGGCGTCTACGCGCCCCGGGCCTCCTTCCGGTCGGGCGCCGGCCGCATCGAGGCCACCCTCACCGGAGGAGCGACCGCCGGGGCCGGGACGGACCGTGTGCGGGTGGAGATTCCCCGCGGCGCCACCCTGGCCACCCTCCACGTGGACGGCGCGCTCTGGCTCCGGAAGGACGGCGAGCGACTGGACTTCCCCGGACCCGCGGCCCTCGTCTCCTCCGACTCCATCGTCTTCCGGGACTCCGGGGGATGAGCCCGTTCCCGGCCGCCCGCGCCCCCGTCGGCGCGCCGGCACGTAGCCGGGCCGTCCCGGCCCTGGGCCTGACCCTCTGCCTCGCCGCGATGGTCGGGGACGCGGTGGCCGGGACCCCCCTGGCGGCGCAGGAGCCGGCGCCACGGGCGTCCGTCCGCGAAGGGGTCCCCCGGGTCGAGGGTCGCGTGCGCGCCCGGGAGGCCGACGGAGGCGCGCTCCTCGGCTGGGCCATGATCGCGGTGGAGGGCGGCGGGAGCGTCCTGGCCGACGGCCGGGGCCGCTACGTGCTCCGGGGCGTGCGGCCGGGCCCCGTGCGACTGGTGGCCCGCTACGTCGGGTACGCGCCCACCGAAGTCGAGGTGCTGGTGCCGTCCCGGGGCGTCGTCACCGTGGACCTGGAGCTGGCCCGGGAGGCCGTGGAGCTCCCGGAGATCGTGGTGGCGGGCGACCGCCTCCGGATCGAGGACCCCGACGAGCGCTCGCTGTCGGCCGAGGCCGAGCGCGCCCTCCTCCGCCTCCACGCCCTCGAGGCGTCACCGGGCCTCTCCGAGTCCGGGCTGACCGGGGCGGTGCCCCCGCCGGGCGAGGGAGGCGGGTCGTCCGAACCGGCCGAAGCCCTGTATTTCCGCGGATCGGCAGCCGACCTGAAGCTGGTCCTGCTGGACGGCGCTCCCATCTACACGCCGTTCCACCTGGGAGGGTTGCTTCCGAGCTTCGACGCGAGCACCCTCGGTTCGGCCCGCCACCACGTGGGGGGCGCCCCGGCGCGCTACGACGGCGGACTGTCGTACATCCTCGACCTCCGGACCCGCTCGCCCCGTCGGGACCGCCCGCGGGCCCGCGGTAGCGTGGACCTCTTGAGCGTCGGAGGATCGCTGGAGACGCCCCTGGGCCACCGAGCGGGCGCCCTCGTGTCCGCCCGCCGCCTGCACGGCCTGGGCGCGGCGCTGGCGGGCGGCGACGGCTCGCCGTACGGCTACGCCGACGGGCTGGTGCGGATCGACGCCGACGCGGGAGCGAGCGGCTCGGTCTTCCTCACGGGCTTCGCCAACCGCGAGTCGGTGATCCTCGACCTCACGCGGTCGCCCTACCCGGCGGTCGAGCCCCTGGGGCGGGACGACGCCGAATGGGGAAACGTCGCGCTGACGGGGGGCTGGACCACGCGTGTCGGCCGGGCCACGCTCGAGCTCGGAGCGTCGACCAGCCGCTACGACGCCGAGCTTCCGGTGCACGAGGCCGTGTGGGACAGCGCGACGTCGCAGGTCGATCGGTGGACCATGCTGGCCACGGGTCGGACCGACCGGACCCGCTTCACCGCGGACGCCACCATCCCGAGGGACGGCGCGGAGCCGCTGCGGGCCGGGGCGTCCTTCGACCGCCTGCGCCTGCGCTACGGCTCCCGGGGCCGGCCGACCGACGACGGCACCTTCGACGTCGAGGGCAGCGGGTCGGTGCTCGGCCTGTACGTCGGCGGCGCCCGCCCCCTGGTCGACGCCCTGGACCTCCGTTGGGGCGCGCGCCTCGACCGCTTCAGCGTGGACGCCCTCGGGGACGGGGCGCCCGAGAGCGCCTTCCGGGGCGCTCTGCGCCTGGCCCTGCTGTGGGACCTCGGGGACGACGCCATCCTGACGCTGGCGGGCGGACGGTACCACCAGCTGGCCCGGCGGGGTGACGCGGACGTGGACCTCGCGGCCGGGGACGGGCTCCAGACCGGCACCGGGGCCGTGCCCGAGTCCGCGTACCGGTCCTCCAGCCCGATCCTCTCGGTGGCTCGGGCCGACCACCTCGTGGCCTCCCTCGACCAGCGCCTCGGAGAGAACGTCCGCCTGGACACCGAGGTCTTCTTCAAGGCCTTCCACGACGTGGCCGGCGTCGCCTCCCGGCGCCTCACCTCGTCGGGGATCGACCTGCGGGTGCTCCGGCAGACCGAGCGCACCACCACCGCGGTGGGCTATTCCCTCGCCTGGTTCTGGGAGCCGCAGGCGACGGCCGGGGTCACGGAGTTCTCCGGCCGGCATCTGCTGAACGCGTCGTTCCGGACGCTGCTGGTGGGCCCGGCGGTGCTCGACGTGCGACTCGCCCTGAGCGACGGGCTGCCCCTCACGAGCGTGCCCTTCGGGGACGAGGCGAACTCGGTACCCGACAGCGAGGCGTTCGACGACGAAGTGGACGCCGATCCCAGCCCGGTGGTCGACGTCGACGACGTCGACGGCTTCCTGAGGGTGGACGTCGAGCTGTTCGCGGAGTGGGACCTCTCGCTGGGCGGGCTCGGCGGGCGGGTGCGCCCGTACGTCCGGGTGCTCAACGCCCTCGATCGCCGGGACGCGCTCTTCTACTACTTCGAGCCATGGCGGAGCGACGAGCTACGCCCCCTGGCCGAGCTGTCGCTGGTGCCCGTGGTGGGACTGGAGTGGCGCTTTTGAAGCCCTGCTAGGCCCCGCGGTCGCCGGTGGCCCGGATGCTCTGCAGCACGCCGTCGTTGAGCCGGTCGCGCGTCCAGCGCGATTCGCCGTGCAGGGCCTCGAGGTCGTCGAAGATCCTGTCGATCAGGTCGTAGATCTGCTGCTGGAGCGCCTCGTCCTCGGTGTAGATCTCGAGGAAGGGGTCCCGGACCGCGGACGCCTGGTCGGCGGGGGTGTAGCGGACGTCGATGGCCCGTCGGACCATCAGGTCGTGGAGCTCCAGCCCGCTCCGGGCCAGATCCTCCATGTGGTCGTACATGTCCTCGCGCAGGGGCTGCGAGGCCTCGAAGCGCCGCAGCGCCTGAGCCAGGCGGAGCGACACGACGCTCTGCGCCACGTCCAGGGACTCCATCCTCGACACGAAGCTGCGACGGAAGAGCGCGTCGTCCTGACCCCGGAGGTCCTGGACGAAGCTCAGGTACCGCTCCCAGTAGCGCTTCACCTCCGCGTGGGCGGCCGCGTTGGCCAGGTAGCGGCCTTCGAGCCAGACGGGCGGGACGTTGAAGACCTGGTGGGCGCGGGCCAGGCTGTCCATCCCCGCCACCATGTGTTGGAAGGCGATGCCCTCGGTCTCCGCCAGGCGGCTCGCGAGCCCCCGGGGAGCGATGGGGTCGGGGGCGACGAAGTCGGGGCCGCCGGCCCGCACGACTCCGTCGAGCGGCGCGCTGGCCTGGGCATCCAACGCCAGGTAGGCGGCCGCGAGCACGAGAATGGCCGACAGGCCGATCGTGTAGAACGTCCGGTCACCGCTGAAGCCGTAGACCGGGATCCTGTGGTTCTCGCGGCGCCGCCGGCGAACCCGGCGCACCAAATGGCGCGCCCCCCCCGGGGCGCTGGCGTAGCCGCCTTCCGGGCCACCGACGGCCACCGCGGGAACAGGAACGGCCCAGTCCGGCACGGCGATCGGCGCGTCGGGGTCGACGGCCGTTGCCAGCGCGGACGAGGCCGGGGAGAAGGGCTGGTAGCGACCAGGCCCATCTTCCGGGAACATCTCGACGCAGGTATCCGG
>JASFUL010000230.1:0-8509 GCA_050050315.1 Gemmatimonadota bacterium | reverse complement strand
TGCACCCACTCGGGGCCCTCCACCACCATGAGGGGGACGATGACGATGTCGGTGTGCTCGACCTCGTCGAGGGCGCGCAGCGCGGTCAGGGTGAGCCCGCTGGCTCCGCGCACCGTGTCGCCCGCCGGGGCGACGATCTCCACGGCGAAGGGACGGGCCGGAACCTCCGGCTCGAAGGCGGTCAGGAGCGGGAAGGCCGTGAGCGTCTCGTAGAGGCCGCTCAGGGGGGCGAGCTGGGCATCGGGTGTGGCGACGAGGGTGACGTGGAGAGGCAACGGGGGGACGGATTCGTGGGAAGTGGCGCAAATCGACAGGTATCGCCGATTCTCGCACTCACCCTCCCGGTGCGCAAACCACACCTTCCGTGCAGACGAGCCACGGGACCTCCAACGAGGGAGAGATCATGAGCACGGTGCTGAACGGATGGGACGTAGAGGAGATGAACGAGGCGGTGGAGGGTGTGGAGCGGGAGCCCGAGTCCGGGCGCCTCACCTGGCGAAGCACGGTGCGCTGGGACGCCGGGTTCGGCCTGGACGTGCGCACCCGCGAGATCGGCCAGCTCGACGACGCGGTGGAGCGCCCGTTCACCCTCCGCGGCGACCACCCGCCGGAGCTCCTGGGCGGCAACACGGGGCCGACGGCCATCGAGCTCCTCCTCGCGGCCCTCGGGTCCTGCATGGCGGGGACGTTCGCCGCCCAGGCGACCGCCCGGGGCGTGGAGATCGAGTCCCTGGAGGTGGACGTGTCGGGGGATCTCGACCTCAACGGCTTCTTCGGGCTCCGGCCCGTGGCTCCGGGGGTGTCCAACGTGACGCTGGACTTCCGCGTGCGCTCCGACGCCGATCCCGACGTCCTTCGGGAGATCACCGACGCCGCCCGGGCGCACTCGCCGGTCCACGATTCGGTGACGCGGCCCATCGGCGTGGAGACCACCGTCCGGAAGGTCTGAGGAGGCCGGTGGCCTCAGCCCGGGTCGGGGACCCGCTCGGTCCGCACGTAGAAACCGGGATCGACCCGGAAGTCCTCCGGGTCGTCGAGGTCGAGCGTCAGCATACCCCACGCCTCCGCGGTGGGGACGATCCATCCCCAGCGCCCCTCGCTCACCGTCACCCGGACGGGCATGGCGAAGCCTTCCACGTCGGCGCGCCAGCGGTACTCGAGGGTGCCGCCCCGAAGGCGGTACTCGAGGGTGGGGATGTCGGCGTGGCGCAGGTACTGGTCGAAGACGCGCGACAGGTCGAGGCCCGCGCGGCCGGAGACGTAGGCCTCCACCTGCGCCGAGCTCACGGTGGCGTGGCGGAACTCCCGGTTGAGCCCCGTGAGGATGCTCCGCCACAGGGCGTCGTCGTCCACGAGCTGGCGGAGGGTGTGGAGCAGGTTGCCGCCCTTGTAGTACATGTCACCCGAGCCCTCGCGCTGGACGCCGTACGCGCCGATGATCGGGGCGTCGTTCAGGATGCGTGAGCGCGTGCCGATCACGTAGTCCGAGCCCGCCTGCTTCCCGTAGAGGCACTCGGTGTACAGGCTCTCCGAGTAGTTGGCGAAGGCTTCGTGGACCCACATGTCGGCGATGTCGCTGGTGGTGATGTTGTTGCCGAACCACTCGTGGGCGCTCTCGTGGACGATGATGAAGTCCCAGGTGAGCCCCCACCCCGTCCCCGACAGGTCCTGGCCGCGGTAGCCGTTCCGGAACCCATTGCCGTACGCGACGGCGCTCTGATGCTCCATGCCGAGGTGGGGCGCCTCCACCAGCTTGTAGCCGTCCTCGTAGAAGGGAAACGGACCGAACCACCCCTCGAAGCAGCGCAGCATGGGCTTCACCTGCACGAACTGGCGCCGTGCCTCGTCCAGGTGCGGCTCCAGCACCCAGTAGTCCAGATCCAACGTCCCCGCGAGGCCCTGCAGGGTGTCCGAGAAGTGGACGTAATCCCCCGCATTGACGGCCACGTTGTAGTTGTTGATCGGGTTCCGGACCACCCAGGTGTACGACGTGGTGCCGTCGGGGTGATCCTGGACCTCCCGCAGCCGCCCGTTCGACACGTCCGTCATCGACGACGGCACCGTCACGCGGATCCGCATCGAGTCCGGCTCGTCGGACTGGTGATCCTTGTTCGGCCACCAGACGCTCGCCCCCAGGCCCTGGTTGGCCGTCGCGACCCACGGGTCGCCGTCTGGATCCGTGGCCCAGATGAAGCCGCCGTCCCACGGCGGGTTGGTGGCCACCTTCGGCCGGCCGTGGTAGTGGACCGTGATCTCGTGCCGGCTCTCCACCTCCATCCCCGAAGGAAGGTCCACGAAGAAGGCGTTGCCGTCCCGCTCGAAGGACCGCTTCTCCCCCTCCTGGACGATGCTGTCGACCTCCAGGGGCACCTGGAGATCGATCTGCATGCGGCGCACCGGCGCCACCACCTCGTAGCCGATCCCGACGGAGCCCCGGACGGTGGAGTCCGAGGGGCTCACCCGCACGTCGAGGTCGTAGTGTCGCACGTCCCACCACGCCCGCTCGGGGGTGATCGACCCCCGGAGGGTGTCTGCCCGCGTGAAGGTCTGGGCCGCCGTGGGGGTGGGGGATCCGAGGAGCGTCAGCGGACCGGCGAGCGCGAGGGTGGCCGCCGCCGCGAGCATCGGGAGGGACGCCACGCTCCTCTCGAAGAGGCCCCCGGGGACGGGGGACGATCCATCGACGGCCAGCATGGTCTCCTGTCTCTCGAGCTTGCCCGGCAACGCGCCTCGGAGGCGAGGGGGACAACGTACGGACGGACTCCCGGACCGGCCAGCGGGAGGGGGGCCAGGGACGAGACACCGCCCATCTCTCGGGCTGGGGACCTCCGCGGCGCCGGGTCGGCCCGCACCCGCCGGGCGTTCGCCTGGGGGCCGTCGAGTGACGCGGTCGCCTTCACGTCGTGGGGGGGAGATCCTATCCTTGGAGGGCGTTCGATTCCCTCGAGGAGTGACGCATGGAGCCCTGGTGGCGTGCCTGGTCGTACATCGTGGCGGGCCTGCTCGCCTACGTCATGCTGGCCCTGGCGGCGTCCGTCTTCATTCGCAGGGTGGGGGGCAACGTGAAGGACGTCGAGGGACGCCTGTCGCCCGCCGTCCTCGCGATCGGAGCAGCGGCCAATCTGTGCATTCTGGGTGCGACCCTCCTGCTGCTGCGGTTCCTGGTGGGCCGACCGATCGTGGCTCTGGGGCTTTCCTACGGCTCCCGGGATCTCGCCTTCTGCCTGGTGGCGTGGCTTATCCTCCCGGTCCTGGCGGTGGCGTTCGTGGCCGGACTGGCCCGCGCCGGGCGCGTACGCATGGAGAGGCGGTCGCCCGCGGAGGGTCCGGGGGGAGTGCTCGGCATGCTGGCGATGGGGGGGACGCTCGGCGTCGTCGCGCTGCAGGAAGAGGTCCTGTTCCGCGGGTACATGACCCTCGACCTCGCCGGCCACGGCCCCGTCGTCGTCCTCGCGGTGACGACCTTGCTCTTCGCGGCGATTCACGTCCTCACGAACCGTGTGGACCGGTACCAGCTCGTCGGATGGGTTCTGGGTGGGGCGCTGTTGGGGTACGCCTACCTGCTCACCGGATCGATCTGGGTGCCGGTCGCGATCCACTTCGCCATGGACCTGGTCAACGTCCTCTTCCTCGACATCGTGCGACACGGGTCGGTGGTCGGGATCACGCCGACGCTGACGCCGCGCCACCGTGTGACCTACCGAGCGGTGTCCGTTGCCGCGGTCGTCGTGACCCTGCTGGTCTTCTTCGGCCCTGACCTGGCCTACGGTGGATGATGGTGGAGCGGTCGTCGGAGCGGTGAAGCGGCTGCGGGCGGTCAACGTCGCCTTGAGGGGGCTGATGGAGACCGGGGTCGTCGTCGGGCTCGGCTATTGGGGCTTTCACGCGGGGGGGAGTCGGGTGGGCCGCGTCGGGCTGATGGTGGCCGCGCCGCTGGTCGGCTTCGGCTTCTGGGGCCTCGTCGACTTTCGGGGAGCGGGACGCGCGGCCGAGCCACTCCGCCTGCTGCAGGAGCTCGCCGTCTCCGGCGTCGCCTCCGTCGCCTGCTACACGGCCGGAGCCCATGTCCTCGGCTGGGCTCTCGCCATCGCGTCGCTGGTCCATCACGCGCTCGTCTACGCGACCGGCGAGACACTGTTGAAGCCGTAGACCCTCCGACACGGTCGGCGGGCTCCGGGTCGGGCGGGGCTCGACGGAGGACGGCAACGAACTCGCTCGTCCCCGCGTCGGATCCGGACTTCTTCGACCGTCAATCCTGGTGGAGGAGACGTCGGAGGTCGACCCGGAGAGCTCGACGGACCGGGACGAGGCACCCCGCGGCACCGACGACCAGGAGGGCGGCCGCCACGGCGGCCAGCAGGAACACGTCGGACGAGCCCACCGGGACGCCTCCGCCCCGGACGGCACCGGCCACCGGGACCGCCAGCGTCGCGCCCACGGCCAGAGCGACCCCGAACACCTTCGCGACTCCGATCGTCGTCGTACGTACCACGGCCGCGGACGGGGCCCCGAGAGCCATCCGGATCCCGATCTCGTGCCGGACCGCCGCCACGCGGTAGGCGAGGGTTCCGTAGATCCCGAGGGCGAGGAGTCCGATGGCCAGCATCCCGAGGACGGACATGAGGACGGCGGTGACCCGGATCGACGTCAGCCAGCGACCGAGCGCCACCGCGTACTCTTCGGCGGTCCCGACGGCGGCGTCGGGCTCGACGGACCGGACGATCGGCTCCCAATCCGCGGCTCCGGGGCCGGCGTCACCGACGTCGAGGATCATGGCCAGGCCCGACCCCGGTGTCGCGTCCAGGAGGGTCACCGGAGTCTGGGCCAGCGAGGTGTAGATGCGTGGAGAGGTCCGCCGGCTCTCGCGCCGGGGGTTCGTGACGACATCGCCCGCCACCCCGACCACCGTGAAGCCGTGCTCCGCCTCGCCATCCGAGACGAGGAAGCGGCGCCCCACGACCTCCGTCGGGTCGGAGTCGGGCCAGAGGATCCGCGCCGACGCCTCGCTCACCACCGCGGCCGGGTCGGCCCCGGGGCCGTCGGTGTCGTCCAGCGTGCGGCCCGCCCGCAGGGGGATCTCCATCAGCTCGAGCCAGCCCGGCAGGACGGCCAGGGAATGCCTCGGCACCACGCGGTTGGAGACGGGCGCCGCAGCTCCCGCGGCCCGGACCGGGCTGTCGGCCTCCGGCGCCCCCCACGACCCCAGGAAGAGGGGGGCGCTGCCGGAAGCCGCGGCGACGAGGGGTTGGGTGGCCAGCGCGCGTCGGACGCGGAGGGCGAGGTCGGCCCGGTCCACGCTGTCGGCCGCACCTTCGGGGAGGGCGACCGGCAAGGTGGCCAGGCCTCTCCACCGGTAACCGAGCGTGTCGAAGTCGGCGACCCGGAGGAAGGTCCGGGCCGAGGTGGCGGCCCCGGCCACGAGGATCGTGCCGAGCACGATCTGCCCGCCCAGCAAGAGGTTCTGCTTCCAGGCCCATCCCGGTCCGGCCCGGGTGGCGCTCGGCCCTCCCAGCAGTCGGGCGGCGCCCCGGCTCCACGTCCAGGCCAGGGGAAGCACGGCGCAAACGACCGCCGTCAGGAGCGTCGAGCCTCCGGCCAGGGCCAGCACCCTGAGGTCCAGCTCGTACACCGCCCATCCCGGCGCCATTCCGGCCGTTCCCCGCGCCAGCGCCTCGACGCCGGCCCGGGCGAGGCCGACGCCGGCGAGTCCCCCGACTGCCGCCAGCGCGAGCGACTCCTGCATGGCCACGCGCAGGAGCCGGGCCCGTCCCGATCCCAGCGCCGCTCGCACGCCCAGCTCGTGCCGGCGGTCCATGACCCTTGCCAGGAGGAGCGAGGCCAGGTTCAGGCTCGCGATGAGGAGCACGAGGAGCGGTGCCGTGAGAATGGCGACCCCGGCCGAGAGTGGCGCCACGTCGTCCCGGAGGCTCGCCTCCAGCGGTCGGGCCCGGGCGGACCAACCCGCTTCGAGGGACAGGGACGCCGCGTAGCGCGCCCCGGCGAGGTCCGCGAGGGCCTGGTCGGCTTCCTCGGCGTCGACCTCGCGCGAGCGCCGTGCCAGCACGGACAGCCGTCGGGCCTGGTAGTCACGATCTGCGGCGGAGAGGGCCGGCTCGAGCGCCACCCACGCGTCGCTCCGTCCGAGGGTTCGCGTGTCGCCGGACAGAATGCCGACGACGGCGTGGGGCCGGCCGTCGAGGCGGACGGTCCGACCCACGACGCCCGGGGCCCGGCCGAAGCGCTCCGTCCAGAGGCCGTGGCCCAGCACGACGACCCGAGGCGCGCCGGGACGGTCGTCGCCCGGCCCGATGGCCCGGCCGGCCACGGTCCGGGCGCCGAGCAGATCCGCGTACCCGCCGCTCACCGCCGCCAGCCGCACGGTCCCGCTGCGCTCGCCGCCGATCTCCAGCATCGCCGACAGCCCGGCCGAGGCTTCCACGGCCTCGAAGACTGTCAGCTCCGAGCGCCATTCGTGGAAGCTGCGCCACGAGGTTCCCGGGGAGCACCCCGAGCAGACCTCGACCGGATGATCGTCCTCGAGCACCATCAGGCGGTCGACGGCCGGGTAGGGCAGGCGGGGGAAGAACGTGGCCACGACGAAGCTCGCCGCGGCCGTCGTCAATCCGATGCCCAGGGCGAGCGAGAGAACCGCGACCAGCACGGTGCCCGGGCTTCGAGCGAGGCTCCGGGCGGTGTGACGGAGGTCGAGCCCGAGGCCATGGATCAGCCCGGCCACCGGGTCGACGACCCCGCGCCCGAGGCGCGCGGACAGGTAAGGCAGGGCGATGGCAAGCGCCTGCGCGGCATACCAGGCGTCGGCGCGGATCCTCCCTCGCCGGCTCCGGGCCTCCGCCCACTCCTCGTGGAGGTCGCCGGCGACGGTCGGTCCGGAGGCGCCATCGGGCGGGACGGCCCGTTCCAGGAGCCGTCGGAAGATGCGCGGCGGCCGGTCGCTCACCGTGGCTCGGCCCCGCCCTCGAACGCCCGGGCCGCGCCGGCCCAGAGGCGCTCGAGCGTCCGCCGCCGATCCCGCACGACCGCGAGGCCGATCGACGACACGCGATAGATCCGCTTCGCGTGGCCGCCGCGGGCCTCCGTCGGCTCCCGTGTCTCCCAGTCGACGAGTCCCTTGTCCCCCAGCCGGTCCAGTGACCGGTAGAGGGCGCCGCGGGTGACGGAACGTCCCTCCGCGTCGAGAGCGCGACGGATGTGGAGCGCGGAAGCCTCGCCCTGGATGGACAGGATCGCAAGAAGGATGAGGTGTTCCAGCTCGCCCACGGAGGGGTCGGTCATGGGGGGTCCGGGATGTGTGGGGTCCTGGGGGCGACGGGGCGGGTCCCAGGCGAGAGCGTCGCCACGTGAGAGAGTGTCGTCATCGTATACTGTCGTATTCGTATACACAAGGGTCCGGGTCGGGCGTCCCCGACCGGGACACCGTCGTGGGAATCTCTCTTGCGGCGTTTATATCTGGCAGATACTATAGCGCCCCAAGCATCCCGCTCTCCCGCGCCGGATCCCATGCCCCCGAAGAGCCGAACCCCCTTCACGATTCTCGGGTGCCTCACCGTCGAGCCGATGTCCGGGTACGACATCAAGCACTTCGTCGACGGCTCGATCGTGCACTTCTGGAGCGAGAGCTACGGCCAGATCTACCCGACCCTCGCGACCCTCGAGCAGGAGGGCCTGATCGAGGGTCGTTGCGAACCGGGAGAGCGCGGGCGTGACAAGCGGGTCTACCGCATCACCGGTGCCGGGCGGGAGGCTCTGGAGGCCTGGCTCCGGGAACCCGCGAAGCCGACAAGGCCGCGCCACGAGCACTCCCTCAAGCTCTTCTTCGGGTACAACGCCGGGCTCGACGTCACACTCGAGCACCTGCGTCACCTTCGCGAGCGTACGGAGGAGACGCTCGCGCGGTACGAGGAGGCGGAGGGCCGGCTCGCCGGGCGCATGGAGGGCGAGCCCGACTCCCGGACGCCCTACTGGCTGATCGTCCTGCGAGGTGGGATCCGGTACTCCAGGATGGTTCTGGAGTGGTGTGACGAGAGCGCGGAAACGCTCCACTCCGTCCGGTCGGAAGCCGCCGGGGACGAGGGCGCCGGATGAAGGCCCCGGGTGGCCGACGCCCCGGGTCGGTCTGGTTGATGCTCCTCCTCCCTCCCGTCTCCCTCGCGGTCCTGATCTTCGGCTACGTCGCCGTTCGGGGCCTCTCTCCGACGGATGCGGACACGGAGACGGCGATCCGCAGCGCCCTCCCCGTCATCCTGGCCGTCAATCACCTCGGGCTCTTCGGTCTGCTCCTGTGGCTCCTCCACCGGAGCGGCGAGACCCTGCGCGAGATCGGCTGGAGCCTGGCGCGTCCTCAGCGGAGGCTCGCCACGGAAGTGGCCCTGGGGCTCCTGTGCGGCCTCGTCCTCTACCTCTCGAAGGAACTGGCCGCGGATCCGGTCCGGCAGCTGGCCGCCGGCCAGACCCCCACCTTTTCCACGCTCTTCAACTTCCGACCGGCGCA
>JASFUL010000229.1:0-8512 GCA_050050315.1 Gemmatimonadota bacterium | reverse complement strand
GCGACTTCCGGCTGGAGCTCCACCGGATGGCTGAAGTGGGCCATGATCGCCAGGTGCCAACCCCTGGCCACGATCTCCTCGAATGTCCGGAGCAGATCTTCGGCGTCGGGATCGGTGAGGAATCGGCCGGGCCAGTAGGCAAAGGCCTTGGTTCCCAGCCGGAGGGTATGGACATGAGGGAGGTCCACCTCCAGCAGGTCCCGAAGATACGACCGCAGGACACGGGTGCTCATGATCAGGGGGTCGCCTCCCGTGAACAACACGTCGGTCACTTCCGGGTGGAGCCGAAGGTAGGCGACCAGGTCGCGGGCGTCACGGGCCTGGAACCGCAGATCTTCGAGGGCGGTGAATTGCGCCCAGCGAAAGCAGTATGTGCAGTAGGAGTGGCAGGTCTGCCCGGCAGCGGGGAAGAAGAGCACGGTCTCCCGGTACTTGTGCTGGAGGCCGGTCAGGGGGCGGCCCTCGAGCGTCGGAACGTTCTTCGAGAGCTGCTCCGCCGGCTGCGGATTGAGGCCGAGCTGTATCTCTCTCACGGCCCAGCCGAGCTCGTCCCTGCGGGCGCCTCGGTCGAGGAGCGCACGAAGGGTTCGCCGGTCCGCCTCCGCCAGGAAGTCCTCCTGGGGGAAGGTGAGCTGGAAGATCGGATCCTCGGGGATTCGGCTCCAGTCGATCAGCTCGTCCAGCACGTACGAGCTGACCCGAAACGGGAGCACCCGGGCCACGAGATCCACGGTATTCCGGATTTCGAGCGGCACCCTGTCCCAGTACGGCGTCGAGGGCAGGTTCTGTCGTGTGATCGCTTGATATCGGTGAAGGCTCGGGCCGTCAGCCATGACTTGGGATCAACTCCTTGCCTGCCTTCCCAGGGCCCTTTGCCGTCGTCTACCATTACCTCGCATGGGCTCACGAGTGTACCGCACGGAGGCCGGGACGCTGCCGGCCCTGCTGAGGCCCTCTTTCCGGCGCCACGCGGATCAGGTGGCGCTCGAATCCCTCGACCGGCAGTGGAGCTATCGGAAGCTTCACCAGAGGGCGGCGTGGCTGGCGCGCCGGCTCGCCGCGCACGGGGTGGGACCCGAGATCCGGGTGGGTCTGTTCGGCCGGCGGCGACCCGAGCTGGTGGCAGGTATGCTCGGTGTGCTGCGAGCCGGAGGGGCATTCGTCCCCCTGGATCCCGCCTATCCCGAGGAGCGGCTGCGGTTCATGCTGGAGGACTCGGGCGCGCGCCTCGTGCTTTGCGATCACGATCAGGTCCACCGCATCCGAGGGTTGGGCGTCCAGACGCTGGCCCTCGACCTCGGGACGGCTAGTGGCCCGTCCGGCCCGCCCGGGTCGGCCCGCCCGGCCGGTGCCCGCCACCTGGCGTACGTGATCTACACGTCCGGCTCCACCGGGCGCCCCAAGGGTGTCGCCATCGAGCACCGCAGTGCCGTGGCCATGGTGCGCTGGGCCCTCGCCGAGATGGAGCCCGCGGAGCTGGGCTGCGTGCTGGCGGCGACGTCGATCTGTTTCGACCTGTCGATCTTCGAGATCTTCGCCCCGCTCGCCGCCGGCGGGCGGATCGCCCTGGCTGACACGGTCCTGGACCTACCGCGACTCGATGGCCGCTCCAGGGTGACGCTGATCAACACGGTGCCTTCGGCCGTCTCGGAGCTCCTCCGGCAGGGCGGCCTCCCGGCCTCGGTCCGGACGGTGAACCTGGCGGGCGAGCCGGTTCTGCGTGAGCTCGTCGATCGTCTCTTCGCGGCGGGCGCCGCGTCCGTCCTCAACCTGTACGGACCTTCCGAGGACACCACCTACTCGACCGTGGCACGCCTGGAGCGGCGGTCTTCGAGGCCGCCGTCGATCGGACGCCCGATTCCGGGGACCGAGGCGTTCGTGCTCGATCGGGAATTCCGTCCGGTTCCGGACGGCACCGAGGGAGAGCTCGGCCTGACCGGTGAAGGCCTGGCGCGGGGCTACCTGAATCGCCCCGGGCTCACCGCCGAGAGCTTCGTGCCCGATCCGCTGTCCGGCGCGCCGGGGAGCCGCCTCTACCGGACCGGAGATCTCGCGCGCCGGTCGGCTTCGGGCACCCTCGATTTCCTGGGTCGGATCGATCTCCAGGTCAAGATTCGAGGATTCCGCGTGGAGCTGGGCGAGGTCGAGGAGGCGCTGGCCCGTCATCCCGGGGTGGCCGAGCAGGCCGTGGTCGCGGTGGAGAGCCCGGAGTCACGGCCTCGGGGTGGGGCAGCCACCGGTCCCGCCCCGCTCGCCGCACTCGTCGCCTTCGTCGTGCCCCGGGAGCGAAACGCCTGCTCGCCGGCCTCCCTCCGCCGCCACCTCGAGAGTCGCCTCCCCGGCTACATGGTCCCCGGCCTCTATCGCCTCGTGGACGAGCTTCCGAGGACGCCCTCGGGGAAGCTCGACCGTGGGGCGCTGGCCCGCGGGCTCGGCTCCTTCGACTTCGAGACGGGCGCGGTGGTCCAGGCTCCCGTAGGCAAGGCGCAGGAGCCCGTCGCCGAGAGCCTGCGCGCGATCTGGGCCGCGGTGCTCGGGACCGGCACCGTGGGACTGGAGGACGACCTGCTGGCCGAGCTCGGCGGGCATTCCCTCGCGGCCGTCCGGATCGCCGGGAGGATCCGAGAGGAGCTGGGGATCGCGGTGGATGCCGCCGACGTGCTGGAGACACGGACGGTGGCGAAGCTCGACCACCGGCTGAGGTCGCGTCGCGTCGGTGCCGGCCCCCCGATCTCGTCCGCGAGAGCGGACGCGGGGCCCCTCCGCCCGGTCGGAACCCAGGCGGCTTTCGTCCGGCTCGACCGGCTGGAGCCCGGACAGGCGGCGCTTCACGTCCCGGTTTCCCTGCCACTCCGAGCCCGGCTCGACCCCGCGGCACTCGACCGCAGCCTGATCGAGGTGCTCGCCCGCCACGAGGTCCTGCGCTGGAGGTTCCCCGCCGCGGCCGAAGGCGTGGTCGCGGAGGTCGCTCCGGTGCCGGCGACGGTGCTCGCCGTGATCGACCTCGCCAGCCTGCCGGAGGCGGTGCGGCGAGCCGAGGGAGAGCGGGTTCGCCGGTGGGTCGGGGAGACACCGTTCGACCTCGATCGCGGACCTCTCCACCGCTTCGCCCTGGCGCTGGGCGACGAGGGCGAGGAGCCGCGGCTCCACGCCTGCTTCCACCACGCGGTCTTCGACGGCGGGTCGATCGACGTCTTCCGTCGCGAGCTGGCGGCCGGTTACCGCGCCAGGCTCGCCGGCGGCCGCGCGCGTCTGCCCCGGTTGCCGGTGAGCTTCCGGGACTTCGTCGCCTGGCGGCGCGAGCTCGGGACCGGACCGGCGGCCCGCGAGGATAGGGCCTACTGGCGACACCTGCTCCGGACGGCGCCCTCCGATCACGGCCTCCCCACCCGACGGCGGCGGACGGCCGGGCGCCGCGTCGGCGGCCGGTGTGCCCTTCGGATCGAGCCCGCGACCGAGGAGGCTCTCCGCCGCCTGGCGCGCCGGGAGGGGACGACGCTCTTCGTGACGCTCGCCGCCGGGCTGGCCGCGCTCCTGCACCGATACAGTGCCCAAACCGACCTGGTCCTCGGTGCCTCGACCGCCGGCCGCGCCCTGCCGGCATTCGAAGGTCTGATCGGCTGCTTCCTCGGCACGCTGCCGCTGCGCGTCCATCTCGAAGACCGTCCACGGTTCCGCGATCTCTTGCAAGGGGTGCGAGACGGCTTGCTGGACGCCCTGCGGCATCAGGCCGTGGACTTCGACGACCTGGCCCGCGAGCTCCAGGCGGAGCGGGGAGCTCCCCTTGTCCGGGTGATGCTCACGATGCTCGAGCGCCCGGGCGCCGATCCCTCGACCGACCCGTGGGTCGGGCCGCCGGCGGTGCCACCGGTGCCGGTGGCGGGCACCAAGCTCGACCTCACGCTCTACGGAGTCGAGGGTCCCGGCCGGCTGGAGCTGATCGCGGTCTACGACGTCGATCGTTTCGAACCGGTTCAGATGGAGCGGCTCCTCGTCCACCTGGCCTCCCTCCTGACGACCGCGGCGGACACGCCGGGCGCTCGCATCGCCGATCTCGGCCTCCGTCCGCCGGGAACCGTCCCGGCGGCCGACGCGGAGCCCGCCAGCCTCGGTGCGCCCGAGCCGATCGCCCGGTGCTTCGACCGCCTCGCCACGGCCGGTGCCGATCGCATCGGGGTCGAGGGCGCGGACGGCCACTGGAGCTACGAGGCCCTGCACCGGTGGTCCCTGACGGTCGCCGGGCGGCTCCTCGATCGGGTGGATGAGGCCCCGGGGAGGGTCGCTCTCCTCTTCGAGCCCGGTGGCGCCATGGTCGCTGCTCTCCTGGGGGTCCTACGGGCCGGGAAGTCCTACGTTCCACTCGACCCGCGCCAGCCGGACGGGCGGCTGACGGCGATCCTGGAGGACGCCGAGATCGAGGCCGTCCTCGCGTCGCGGGAGTTGCTCGATCGGGCGCGTTCGCTGGCGGGACGGTCGCCGACCGTGGAGATGCCGGAGCCCGCCGCGCGGGCACCCACCCGGCGGATGAGACCCGTGCCCCCGGACGCGCCCGCGTACCTCCTCTACACGTCCGGCTCGACCGGACGACCCAAGGCCGTCGTCCAGAGTCAGGACAATGTGCGCTACCACGCGCGATGCTATGGCGAACGGTTGAACGCCGGCGCCGGCGATCGGCTGACGCTGCTCTCGACCTATGCCTTCGACGCGGCGGTGATGGACATCTTCGGCGCGCTGCTCACGGGTGCGACCCTCTGCCCCTGGGACGTCCTCGGCGCCGGGCTCCCGGAGCTGGGCCGCTGGATCGAGGCGCGCCGGATCACCGTCTACCATTCCACGCCGACTCTCTTCCGGCGCCTCGCGGCGGTCCTCGAAGAGGAGGGACGGGTCGCCGGCGCCGCTCTGCGGTGGGTGGTCCTCGGCGGCGAGGCGGTGGAAGTCTCCGACGCCGAGGCCTTTCGCCGGGTCTTTCCCCGCGGCTGCCGATGGATCAACGGTTTCGGGCCCACCGAGTCGACCCTGGCGCTCCAGGAGATCCTTCACCACGACGCGTCCCCGGCACCCAGTGTGCCGATCGGGCGGCCGGTCGCCGGGACGGGGGTTCGCCTCTCCAACGAAGCGGGCGAGCAGCTCGCGGTGTACGGCACCGGCGAAATCGTCCTTCGGAGCCGCCGCCTCGCCCAGGGCTACTGGCGCCGGCCGGCGGCGACGGCGGCGGCGTTCCGTCCCGACCCCGTAGGCACCGGCCGGCGGGTCTACCACACCGGCGATCTGGGCAGGCTCCTGCCCGACGGCCGGATCGCGTACGTCGGGCGCCGCGACCTCCAGGTGAAGATCCGGGGCCAGCGGGTCGAGCCGGGTGAGATCGAGGCGGCTCTGCTCGCCGAGCCGGGCGTCGAGGAGGCCGCCGTGTGCCGAGCGGTGGACGCGCGGGGCCGAGAGAGGTTGGTGGCCTTCCTGGTCGCCAGGAGATCGGCACGGCTCGACCCCCGGATCCTGGCCCGGCGGCTGAGCGACACACTGCCCGCTTACATGGTGCCGTCCACCTGGCGCGTGCTCGATGTCATGCCCTCGACGCCGACCGGGAAGATCGATCGCCGGGGTCTCGTCCGGTTCGCCGCCGAGGCCGCCGAGGAGGAGCCACCCGGCCCCGTGGAACGGTTGCCCCGTCCGGCCGACAGCGCCCTGGCCACCGCATGGGAACGGCTCCTCGGCCGCCCGCCGCGTGGGACGGACGACTTCTTCGGCGCCGGGGGTGACTCGCTCACCGCGATCGAGCTCGCGGGCGAGCTCCGGAAGCTCGGCTGGGCCCTCGCCCCGCGGCAGGTGCTCGAGCACCCCCTCTTCGCCGACCTGGCCGCCTGCGCCCGGCCTTGCGCGCCGGCCGCCACGCCGGTGGAGCGCCCCCCTGCTTCGGAACGACTCTCCCTCGCGCCTCTGCAACGCTACTTCTTCGACCAGTCACCGGTGCCCGGTCGCTGGACGGTCGCGGCGGCCTACGACTTCGCGTCCGACGTGGACGCCGGTCTTCTGGCACGCGCGGTCCGCGTGGTGGTGCGGCGTCACGATGCGCTCGGCCTCCGATTCCTGCGCCAGGGCCGCGGGTGGCGCCAGATCCTGGGGCACGCGCCGGTCGAGGGGGTGCTCCTGACACTCGACATGGACCGGATCCCCGTCAGCCATCGTTCCCGCGTGCTCCGGCACGCGGCCGCCACGCTCCAGCGGCGGTTCGACCTCGCGCGCGGGCCGCTGGTCCGCTTCTGCCTCGCCAGGCCTGGCGCCGGTCAGCTCCCGCGCCTGCTCGTGGTCGCTCACCACCTCGTCGCCGACGAGCTCTCCCTGGCCGTGCTCCGAGATGACCTGGAGCGGGCCTACCACGATCTCTCCGGAGGGCACGCCGTCGCCCTGCCGCCGCCCACCACGCCGTTCACCGTCTGGCTCCGGCGGGCCGTGGACCGTGCCGGCTCGGTGGAGATGGAGAGCCGACGGCGGCGTTGGGCGGCCCTGCCCTGGCACGAGGCGGCGAAGCTGCCGAAGGACGCTCCTCGGGGCCCGAACCGCCGGGGCGCGGTCGACCGCGTCCGGCTGGCTCTCGACCGCAAGGAGACCGAGGCTCTGCTGGCGGGGGGACGGAGGCGGGGGGTGGGCCCGGAGGAGCTCCTGCTGGCCGCCCTGGCCCGCGCCCTCGCGACCTGGGCCGACAGCCCCTCGATCCTGGTTCACAAGCTCTGGCACGGACGCGACGCGGCGGGGGTGACCGGGGTCGATCTCTCCCGCACGGTCGGCTGCCTGAGCTCGCTGATCCCGGTCCTCGTCGGTCTCCCGGACGCCGCCACGCCGGAAGACGCCCTGGAGGCGGTCCGGCGTTCGGCGAGCCGTCTGCCCGGCGGGGCCCCGGCCGTCACCCTCCTCGGCTACGCTCCCGAGGCGGTCGGCCACGGCCCGGCCGCCGGATCCGTACCTCCGCCGGAGGTGGTCCTCAACTACTTCGGGCGCCGGTCCGACGCTCCCGCCGGGGGCCCTCTTCGCCTCCGGGTCGCCGACCAGGACTGGGGCGCGCGCCACCCACCCGATCAGCCTCGTCCCTACCTGCTCGGCGTCTTCGCCATGATCGAGCACGACGCGTTCCAGGCGCACCTGGAGTTCAGCCGGGGCATCCACCGGCGCCGGACCGTCGAGCGCCTGGCCCGGGTCATCCGGCGGGACTTGCGCGACCTGAGCGCGCCCCGACCGCGGTGAGCTCCTGCTCGCTCCGGCATGGCCCCGGCATCGGGTGGCTCACTCGTAGAACCGGCGGAGCATCTCGGACAGGGTCGGCTCGCGCACGCGCAGATCGCGGATCGTCACCGCCTCGGAGACGCGCGCGATCAGCTCAGCGGTGGTGGTGCGGCGGATGTCGAAGCGGATCCGCAACCGGCCCTCCTCCTCGGCCACTTCCTCGACTCCGGGAAGCCCGGCCAGCGGCGTTTCCGGCGCCGTCTCGCACGCGATCTCGAGGTGCCGATAGGGTGCCAGCCTCGCGGCGAGCTCGGGAAGCGGCGCGTCCTCGATCAGGGCGCCGTCGCGGATGACCAGGAGGCGCTGGCAGAGCTCCCAGACGTCGCTCAGGTCGTGGGTCGTGAGCAGCACGGTGGTCCCGTGCGTCCGGTTGAGGTCCAGGACGAACTGTCGGATCGATTCCTTGGCCACCACGTCCAGCCCCACGGTCGGTTCGTCGAGCAGGAGGATCGACGGGGAGTGGAGCACCGCCGCACCGATCTCCGCCCGCATCCTCTGGCCGAGCGACAACTGGCGCACGGGTCGATCGAGAAGGGATCCCAGCGCAAGGGAGTCGTCGAGGACGCTCAGCATCTTCCGGTAGTCCCGCTCGTCGATCTCGTAGACCCGCTTCAGGAGCTCGAAGCTCTCGCCGAGGCGCAGGTCCCAGTAGAGCTGGGTCCGGTGACCGAAGACGGCGCCCAGGCGCCGGACCACCGCAATCCGGTGAGCCTGGGGGGACAGCCCGTCCACTCTCACCTCGCCGCGGGTCGGATGGAGGATCCCGCAGAGGATCTTGATCGTGGTGCTCTTGCCCGCGCCGTTGGGGCCCACGTAGCCGACGATCTCCCCGGGATCGATCTCGAAGCTGACGTCGTCGAGCGCCACCAGGCGTTGGCGGTCGGGCCGCAGGAGCGTCATCACGGCGCCGCGGATGCCGGGACGGCGGCGCCGGACGAGGAACTCCTTGTACAGGCTTCGGGCGATGATCTGCGGCTTCATGATCAGGACCCTGCGCTCGTGTACCGGGCGAGCCCCCGCGCGAACACGGCCGACGCGACGAGGAAGAAGACGAGACCCACCACCGGGGTCCAGGCCGCGACTGCGAAGGGCAACGCCACGAGATCGCCCCGTTCGAGGAGCCCGGCCGCGGGATAGAAGCTGATGAAGCCGATGGGCACGGCGAAAGTGAGCGCGAGCTGGACCCAATAGGCGTAGAGGGACAGGGGAAAGGTCGTCGTGCGATCGAGCAGACTGG
>JASFUL010000228.1:0-8530 GCA_050050315.1 Gemmatimonadota bacterium | reverse complement strand
GGGCGTCCTCATGACGGTGCTGAACGTCATCCTGAACGTCGTCCTGATCGCCGGCTTCGGACCCGTGCCGGCCTTCGGAACCCTCGGCGCGGCCATGGGCACGGTGATCGCCGGCGCCGTGATCACAGTGGTGGCTCTCTGGAGCTTCTTCCGGGACCGGTGGGTCGTGGCATTCCACCGGGGCATGCACTGGGGTCCCGACTGGGAGATCATCCGGGAGCTCTTCCGCTTCGGCCTTCCCACGGGCATCCAGGGCGTGGCCATGAACGTCGCGGGGGTGGCCCTGTATTCGTTCATCGGCTCGCTCGAGCGGAGCGCCGAGGCCCAGGCGGTCTACGCGGTGAGCTACAACCAGCTCTTCAGCTTCATCACGTGGACGTCGGTGGGGCTCATGGGCGCCACGGCCGCGGTGGCCGGCCAGAACCTGGGCGCCCGCAAGCCCGAGCGCACCGTGAAGGCCGTACGGGTCGCCGCGAGGATCGGCCTGGGGGTGGCGGCCCTGGTGGGCGTCTTCTTCCTCACCATCCCCCGGGATCTCCTGGGGCTCTTCGGGATGGAGCAGGCGACGGTCCTCGACCTGGGGGCGCAGCTGCTCCGATACCTCTCCCTCTCGGGACTTCTCGTGACGGTCGCCCTCGCGTACACCGGGGGGCTGCAGGGGACGGGTGACACCAAGAGCCCGCTCTACATCTCCGTCGTGTCGCAGATCGTGGTACCTCTCGGACTGTGCGCGACCCTGACCATCCTGCGGGGGCTCCACCCGTCGGACATCTGGCTCGCCATCGTGCTGGGCCACGCCACGCGCGCCACGCTCAGCTTCCTCGTCTTCCGCCGGGAGGGATGGCGCGACATCGAGGTCCACATCGGCGGCGAGCGCCCCTAGGACCCCGTCCGGGCGATGGGGTGGGGCACGAAAGTGGGCGCTCCCAGCGCGGCCCGCCCCCGTTCTCGAGCGAGCCTTCAGGGGAGCGCGTACCGGACGCCCAGGAAGAGCAGCACCAGCGCCAGCATCCAGCGGATCGCCCGGTCGGGGACGTGTCGCTGCATGCGGGCCCCGCACCAGGTGCCGATCAGCCCGCCGAGGCCGAAGAGGGCGCCCAGCGCCCAGTCGGGGGCCACGGGGAGTCCGGGGTGGAGGGGTGCCAGCGCCTGGTAGGAGAGCACCCCCACCAGCGACGTGAGGAGCGTCCCGAAGAGGGCCGCCCCCGCCACGGCGTGCACCGGCAGGCCGAAGAAGGTCACCACGAAGGGGGCGATGATCGCACCGCCTCCGATGCCGTAGACGCCCCCGACCACGCCGACGACGAGCGCCAGCACGAAGACGGTCGGCGGCCGGAAGCTCCAGGTCTCTCCCCGGAAGGCGAACGTCGCCTCCCTGGGGCCGCCCTCCACGGCCGTCAGCGTCCAGCCCGCGTCGCGGTCCGGAGCGTCCCCCGATCGGACCCCACCGGCGCCCGCCTCTCGGGCCGGGGCCCTCCCTCCCGCCCGGCGTCGGCCGCGCGGCCCCAGAAGGCCCAGGGCCGTCTGCCCCGCGGCCCAGAGCAGCACCAGGCTGGCGAAGATCTCGAAGGGGCGTGGCTCCGGCAGCCACCGGACGCGCACCAGCGTTCCGACGATGACGCCGGGGACGGCGCCGGCGGCGAAGGTCCAGGCCAGCGGCCAGAGCATCCTCCCCTCGCGGACGTACCGGGCCAGGCCGCCGGGGATGGCGACGACGTTGTAGAGATGGTTGGTCGCGGAGACGGCGGGCGAGGTGAAGCCCAGGACGCTCATCTGGAAGGGCAGGATCAGGAAGGCCCCCGAAACGCCACCGGTGGAGGTGACGGTGGAGATCGCGAACGCCACCAGGAAGGGAACGAGGGGCGAGATCTCGATTCCCGAGACGGGGAAGTCCATGGCCAATGGTCGCACGCCCCCGGGTCGGGGGCCAGGGGTCTGGAGGCCCGTGCGTGGAGCGAGGCCGAGGACCGCATCCCGGCGCGCCGGGTATCTGCCTCCGGAGCCGGGGTCGCCGGGTCCACCTTCCAGTCCCCCTCAGCACCGCCCGCCATGAGCGACCAGACGCGCGAGCCCGACCACGAGGACGGGGTCCAGGAGCGCGGTCGACCACCAGATAAGTTCAAGTCAGACTTGAACTTGATAGGCCGCAGGCTCCGCAAGGTCGACGGCCTGGCGAAGTCCACGGGACGGGCGGAGTACACCGACGACCTCGCGCTCCCGGGGATGCTCCACGGGAAGATCCTCAGGAGTCCGCACCCGCACGCGCGGATCGTCTCCATCGACACGGCCCGTGCGGAGGCGCTCGAGGGTGTCCACGCGGTCATCACCGGGCGGGACATGCCGACCCGGTACTGCATCATTCCGTGGACCCCGGACGAGCACGCCCTCGCCCTGGACCGCGTCCGGTACGTGGGCGACGCCGTGGCCGCGGTGGCCGCGGTGGACGAGGACACGGCCCTGGAGGCCCTGGAGCGGGTCGAGGTGGAGTACCAGGCGCTGCCGGCCTACCTGGACCCCCACGCGGCGATCGCGGCGGAAGGATCGTACGAGGACGGCACGTACATCCACGAGCCCCGGAGGGAGGGGCACTCGGGCAACATCACGAAGGTCGTGAAGCTCGAGTTCGGCGACGTGGACGGGGGCATCGAGGCGGCCGACGTGGTGGTGGAGGGCGACTACCTCTTCGAGGGCACCACCCACGCCCCCATCGAGCCGCACTGCGCCATCGGCCGGTTCGACGGGGACGGGAAGCTGACGGTGTGGTCTTCGACCCAGGTGCCCCACTACCTGCACCGGGAGCTGGCCCGGGTGCTGGAGGTCGACCCGGCGAAGGTGCGCGTGATCCAGCCCCCCGTGGGCGGCGCCTTCGGGGGCAAGAGCGAGCCGTTCGACCTCGAGTTCTGCGTCGGGAAGCTGGCCATGATCACCGGCCGGCCGGTGAAGATCCTCTACACCCGGGAGGAGGTGTTCTACGCCCACCGGGGCCGGCACCCGTTCCACATGTGGTATCGCACCGGAGCCACGGCCGACGGCAGGCTCACCGGGGTGGACGCGCGCATCGTGCTGGACGGCGGGGCCTACGCCTCGTTCGGACTGGTCACGACCTACTATTCGGGCCAGCTCCTCACGGCGCCGTACGAGCTCCCGTCCTACCGCTTCCACTCGACCCGGGCCTACACGAACAAGCCCGCGTGCGGGCCCAAGCGGGGGCACGGCTCGGTCCAGCCGCGCTTCGCGTTCGAGGTGCAGCTGGACAAGCTGGCCGAGAAGCTGGACGTGGACCCCATCCAGCTCCGTCGGAGGAACTTCCTCGGTGACTACACGCGCACGGTCAACGAGCTCAGGGTGACGTCCAACGGATTCCTGGAGTGCCTGGACTCCGTGGAGGTCGCGAGCGGATGGAGGGAGAGGTGGCGGAAGCTCCCTTTCGGACGAGGCCTGGGGGTGGCCGGGAGCTGCTACATCAGCGGCACGAACTACCCCATCTACCCCAACGACATGCCCCAGTCGGCCATCCAGATCCAGGTCGACCGATCCGGCCGCGTGGCCGTCTTCAGCGGGGGCAGCGAGATCGGCCAGGGGACCGACAGCGCGGTGGCGTACATCGCGGCCGAGGAGCTCGGCGTGCCCCTCGACTGGGTGCGGGTGTACCGGGGCGACACGGACTTCACGCCCGTCGACCTCGGAGCGTACTCCTCCCGCGTCACGCTCATGCTGGGCAACGCGTGTCTGGACGCCTGCCGGAAGGTCGAGGCGCTCGTCGCCGACGCCGTGGCGGACGAGTGGGAGTGTGATCCGGAGCACGTGGTGCTGGGCGGGGGGCGGGCGCGGCACGCGGCGGACCACGACCGGGTGATGTCCATCCGGGAGGCGTTCAACCTGGCCGAGGCCAAGCACGGCGCGCTGGGGGCCACGGGGTCGTACGACACCCCCAAGGACGTGCACGGGGACTACCGGGGCGGGACGATCGGGGCGAGCCCCGCGTACAGCTTCACGGCCCACGTCGCCGAGGTGGCGGTGGACGTCGAGACGGGCTTCGTCGAGGTGAAGAAGATCTGGGTCGCGCACGACTGCGGCCGCGCCCTGAACCCGGTGCTCGTGGAGGGCCAGATGGAGGGCTCGGCCTACATGGGGTACGCCGAGGCGCTGATGGAAGAGCAGATCTTCAAGGACGCGGACCACGGGCGGGAGGGACTGCACAACGCGCCCTCGCTCCTCGACTACCGCATCCCCACCAGCCTGGACACCCCGGAGCTGGAGGCGCTGATCGTCGAGTCGATGGACCCGGAGGGCCCGTACGGCGCCAAGGAGGCCGGGGAAGGTCCCCTCCATCCGTCGGTGCCCGCCATCGCCAACGCGATCCACGACGCCGTCGGAATCAGAATGGACGTTCTACCTTTTTCGCCGCCCCGGGTCTGGCGGATGGTGCGGGATGCCCGGGAGGCCGGCACCCTCGGCAAGCCGTCGGCGCCCGGGCGTGGGCTCGAGTCCAGCGTGCCGGCCGGACGTCCGGTCGTGTCGGCCGACTGAGGGAGCGCCGACCGGTCGCGGTTCGCGAGCGTGACGGCCCGGGCCCACGGAGCCGAGGACGAGGAGGGGGACCAGTGATGACACAGCACCAGCGGGGAGCGGGCGGGCCGCGGAAGAGACGGAGGATCCGGGGGCGGGTCGCCCTCGCGGGCGTTCTGGCGGGCGCCCTGGCCGCGGTCGTCGCGTGCGCTCCGGCGGACGAAGGCGCGGGCCCGGGTGGCGCGGGGGCGTCGGCGGCCGCCGTCGACACGGCCGGGTCGGCGGGGTCCGGAGACGGGTACGTGCGTCCCTCCGCCGAGGGCGGGGCGCTCGTCGTGGGCGACACGATCCCGGGCCACCCTTCCTGGACCGAGCAGGACTGGGAGGTCCTGGCCGCCACCGTTCGATGGGCGCGGGACGGGCAGGTCGCGACGCTTCCCATCGGCGAACGGATCGCCACCCTCGGAAGGCACTTCGTGGGCACGCCCTACCTGCCCCGGACGCTGGACCCGCCCGGACCGGAGCGGCTCGTGGTCAACCTGCGGGCCCTCGACTGCGTCACCTTCGTCGAGAACATGATCGCCCTGGCGCGCTTCGTGGAGGAGGCGCCGGCCGACGTGCTCGACCACCGGGACCGGGCCCTCGAGCTGTACTCCGGGATCCTGACCGACCTGCGGTACCGGGGCGGCGCCCTGAACGGGTACGCGAGCCGCCTGCACTACTTCAGCGAGTGGCTGCAGGACGCCGAGGCCAAGGGCCTCGTGGAGGTGGTCACCCGGGAGATCGGGGGCGTCGTCGATCCCGAGCCGATCCACTTCATGACCGACCACCGGGACGCCTACCCCCAGCTCGCCGAGCCCGCCACGTTCGCCCGGATCGCCGAGATCGAGGACAGCCTCGCCGCCCGGACGCGCTACTACGTGACGGAGGATCGGGTGGCGGAGGTGCAGGGGAGGATCCGCACGGGCGACGTGATCGCGGCAACCTCCACGCTGGGCGGCCTGGACGTGGCCCACACCGGGATCGCCCTGTGGGAGGGCGACGTGCTCCATCTGATGCACGCCCCCCTCGTCGGCCAGGACGTCCAGATCAGCGAGCGCCCGCTGGCCGAGCGGCTGCTGGGCATCGAGGGGCAGGACGGCATCATGGTCGGGAGACCGCTTCCGGTGGAGGGCGGGCGCTGATGCCCCGCCCCGCGTGTCCCGGCGTCGGCGGCACCCGCCCTCGTTCGACCAGAATCCACATTCTGATATGCTGAGACTCCCGGCGTACCGCTACCACCGGCCCCGGACCGTCGAGGAGGCCGTGTCCCTGCTGGGCGAGCACGAGGGCGACGTCATGCCCGTGGCCGGGGGCACGGACCTGATCCCGAACATGAAGCACCGGCTGTTCGAGCCGGGTCACCTCGTGGCCCTGAAAGGGATCGAGGCGATGCGGGGCGTCGCCGAGGAAGAGGGCGAGCTCGTGATCGGAGCGTGCGAGTCCCTCGCGTCGGTGGCGGGGCACGAGTCGGTCCGCCGCCACTTCCCCGCGCTCGCGGACGCCGCCGGGCACGTCGCGGGGCCGCAGCTCCGGAACGCGGGGACGCTCGGGGGAAACCTCTGTCTCGACACCCGCTGCACGTATTACAACCAGACCCGTTTCTGGCGTCAGTCCCTCGGGTTCTGTCTCAAGAAGGACGGCGACACCTGCCACGTGACGAAGGTCGGGCGCAAGTGCGTGGCGGCCCACTCGGCCGACACGCCTCCGGTCCTCATGACGCTGGACGCCCGGGCGGTGCTCCGGGGCCCGGACGGGGGCCGGGAGCTCGCCGTTCGGGACTTCTTCGTCCCCGACGGCATCCGGAACACGAGGCTCGAACCCGGCGAGCTGGTGACGGCCGTCCGCGTCCCCCTCCCGCCCCCCGGGCTCCGGACGGCCTACGCCAAGCTCCGTCAGAGGCGCTCCATCGACTTCCCCCTGCTGACCGTCGCCGTCGCGGGGGAGCTCGATCCCGACGGCCGCGTCCGCTCGCTACGGGGCGTCGTCACGGGACTCGGCTCCCGGCCCCGGGAGCTCACCGGGTGGGAGGACATCGCCGTGGGGGAGGTGCTGGACGACGAGGTGGTGGAGGCGCTGGCGCAGCGGGCCCACGCCCAGTGCCACCCCCTCGAGAACATGATCGTCGATCCGGAGTGGCGGAGGGCGATGGTGCCCGTCTTCGTGGGGAAGGCGTTGGCCCGTCTGAGGGCGTGACCGGGGCGTGGCCCGGCCGCTCGTCGTCGTCGGCCTCGTTCTCCTCGTCCTGGCGATCCTGTTTCTCCTCGACCGCATGGCGCTGGCGGTGGTCCGCCCGCCCCGGCGCCCTCCCGGTCGAACGCCCGCCGACCTCGGCCTCCGGCACGAGGACGTGGTCGTGCCTTCCGCGTATCCGCTTCGGGGGTGGCTCCTGGAGTCTCGGCCCGACGGGGCGGTCGGCGGACCGGCCGTGGTCCTCACCCACGGCTGGGCGGCCAACGCGGGGGTCCTGGTGGGGTTGGCTGCCACGCTCGTGCGGAGGGGTCACCCGGTGCTCCTGTACGACGTGCGCGGCCACGGCCGCAGCGAGGACGCGCCCTGGGTCACCGTCCGGCACTTCCGCGACGACACGGAAGCGGCGGCCCGCTGGATGGCCCGACGGTTCCCGGACCGGCCGGTCGTCCTCGCGGGGCACAGCATGGGCGGCGCGGCCGCGGTGCTCGCGGCGGCGGCCGGGGCCCCCGTCGCCGGCCTCGTCCTGCTCGCGGCGCCCGCCGACGTCCTCGAGGTGACGGCGGCCTACATCCGCGAGAGGGGCTTCCCCGGTACCCTGATGGTCTGGCTCTTCCGCCCGTTCTGGCGCCTCCGTATCCGGGAGCCCTACGACCGTCTCATTCCTGAGCGCCGCCTGCCGGCGGTCGCCGCCCCGGTCCTCGTGGTGCAGCCCGACGCGGACCGGCGGGTGCCCGAAGCCCACGCCCGACGCCTGGCTCGGGCCGCGGGGACCCGAGTCCACCGCGTGGAAGGAGCCGACCACACGGAGGTGCTGGACCACCCCGAGACGGCCCGCCTTCTGGAGCGCTTCCTCGACGAGGTCGGAGGGGGCTGAGCGCGGGACGGGCCCTCAGCACGTCTCCGCCACCTCCCGCTGGGTGTTCGGCCCTTCCGCCCGCTGGTCCAGGGCGATGCCCAACGCGCCCGCCAGCAGACCGTGCGGCCCGCCGGCGGCCGCCCAGGCGTGCTCCAGCGCGTCCTCGACGGACTCCCGCACGACGTCGAACACCGAGAGGGGATCGTCGGACCACCTTCCCCGCTCGTCCCCCCGGGCCATGAAGTACTGGAACGCCCGGGCCATGCCCAGGCTGCCGATGATGTCGGGTACCACCGAGAACCGCGCGTCCGCCCAGCGCTGCACGCGGGAGTATCCCAGCCCCACCTCCGCGAACGGCTGGTTCGCGCCGCACCCGATCACCCGCACTCCGACGTCGGCCAGCTCCTCGAGACGCTCGGGCCCCACCGAGCCGGAGATGGCCGCCGGGATGAACACGTCCGCGGGTACGCGGTAGGCGGCCTCCCGCTCCCGACCCCCCCGCCGGAGCGGATGCTCGGGAATGAGGCGTCCGGCGCGGCGGAGCACCAGCTCCTCCACCTCCGCGGCGTCGAGGCCGTCGGGGGCCGCGAGGCCGGACTCCGCGTCGACGATTCCGACCGCGCGGGCGCCGGCCCGGGTGGCGTACAGCGCCGCGGCGGCGCCCACGTTCCCGAAACCCTCGACGATGATGCGGCTGCCGTCGAGCGCCTCTCCCCGGAGGTCGAGGCAGCGTGCGGTGGCCCGGGCCAGGCCCCATCCCGTGATCAGGTCCGAGACGGTGAAGCCTCCGCCGGGAACGCCCAGCTCCGGGTCCTCCACCGGGGCCGCCACCCCCTGCGCCACCCGCTCCAGCGCCGCCCGCACCTCGTCGGCGCTGGCGCCCATGTGCCCGCGTATCACGCCCTCCTGCGGGTGCACGAGGGCGTGATACGC
>JASFUL010000227.1:0-8537 GCA_050050315.1 Gemmatimonadota bacterium | reverse complement strand
GTCGCCGTGGACCCGGGTCCCGACGTCGGCGGGGGTCGCGACGATCCCGTCGCCGTTCAGGTCCAGCCCCGACAGGACGCCCGTGTTCGACGGGGCGACGTACACGTAGGGGTAGTAGATGGGGACGGCGGCCTCCTCCAGGTAGCGCGACTGGAAGTGCATGGCCACGCCCCCGAGGGCGTCCCGGTCGACCCCGTAGCCGTCCCGGGAGAGGTCCACCTCGTTGAGCACGAGCACGTCCGGCCGGACGCGACCGATCACGGCGGCGGCCGCCAGCAGCTGGGGATCGGCGCCGGCCCCCGACGCGTCGACGGAGTCGACCTTGGCCGCCGACAGCTCCTGGACGTTGAAGGTCGCGATCCGCACCACGCCTTCGGTCGAGGAAGGATCCGAGGGAACTCCGCCCCCGGCGCAGCCACCGAGGAGCGCCGCCGCCGCCAGCGCGGCGGCCAGACGTCGTGCAACCCTCGCTGACACTCCCCTCACGGTCGGCTCCCTCCCCGCCTGAGGCCACGGGTCGAAGAGAATGGGGCCGACGCCCGGTTGAAGGCGTCGGCCCCGACGTACTGAAGGGAATGGTATTGAAGCCCGGGTAGTATTCTTGGTGACCTCCCCGCGACTTCCGCCTTCCTCGGGAGAGGCGTGACGTCCGCCTCGGGAGTCAGTCCCGGCTCTTCATGTGTTGGCTCAATATCGGAGCCCTCCAGCACGCGATAGGCAATATACGTATCGTCGCCGGGACCGTCCACCGACCCCCCCATCCCGCGGTCGGGGATGGGAGCGCAGGGCCCGCTCCACCTCCCCGGCGGGACGACCCTTCGGACCCCGGGGTGGCGGAATGTGTAAGGGTTGAATCATCGTAGGCGTGCGGAAGGAAGCGGGACCGCCCCCGAGGCGCCCCCTCCGGATCGCCCCTCACACCGAAACGGACGCGGATGACGGCTGGAACGGACAGGCTCAGGCGCCTGCTGGCGTCGATCCTCGTGACGATCCTCGTCACGCTGAGCGTGGCCGTGCCCGCCATGGACGGCCGCGACTACGGATCCGGTCCGGTCTTCGAATCCGAGCACGACGCGTCCGCGTGCGTGGTCGGGCACGACCACACGATCTGCACCCAGGCCGGGGCCGGGCGAGCCCTCCCGACTCTCGGGTACCAGCCCCACGCTCCGCGTCTCGCCGTCTGGACGGTCCGGCGGGCACCCGTGCGCGCCGTCCGCCACCGCCTCCCCCTCCCGGGGCCCCGCTCGCGCGCGCCACCTCTCTCCGAAGCGTAGCCCCCGTCCCGCTCGTGCCACCCCCGCTCGCGAGGGCGGTGGGAGAAGGCCCACGAGACGCCGTCAACGCTTCCACCGAGGAGAGAGGTGTGGACCCCCGACATCGACGATTCAACCATCCCGCGAGCCCGCTCCTGGCGGTCCTTGCGGTGGTGGGCATCACCGCAGCTCCGGCCGCGGCTCAGCAGCAACCACCCGACTCGGTCGCGGCCGAGCTGGCACGCCTGAGGGCACGCCTCGACAGCCTGGAGGCGCTCGTTCGCGAGCTCCGGGCGGCGGGGCAGGAGGAGGAGGCCGGGGACGCCCTGTCGGCGCTCCGCGCGGCCGCCCAGGAAGCGGCCGGAGAGGGCGGGCCACGGCCGGACACGGCCACGGACCGCCAGGAGTTCGTGGGCCGTCAGCGGTCCCTGCAGTCGCTCAATCCCGAGATCAGCGTCACCGCCGACGCACTGGGTCACCTCGACACGGACGACGTGGACCGGGAGAACTTCGTGCCCCGGGAGTTCGAGATCTCCTTCCAGTCGTCCCTCGACCCCTATTCGCGCGCCAAGGTCTTCGCGTCCGTCCACAACCCGGGCCCGGAGCTGATGCCGTTCGAGGGCGCGGAGGAGGACGGTGAGGCCCACGCGCACGACGGTCCGGAGGTCGGCGTGGAGGAAGGCTACGTGGAATGGGTGGGGCTGCCGGGGAGCATCAACGTCAAGCTGGGCCGCTTCTTCCAGCAGTTCGGCCAGCTCAACCGCTGGCACTCCCACGCCCTCCCGACCCAGGGCCGCTCCCTCCCCCACCTCGCCTTCATCGGCGAAGAGCCCCTGGCCCAGGCCGGCGCGTCCGTCTCGTGGCTCGTGCCGGTGCACGGGGCCGGGACCTGGACGGCCACCGCGGAGCTGACCCGTAGCTCCAACGAGGCGCTGTTCGGGGAATCCCGGGGCGTGAGCGTCCTGGGCAACCTCAACGGGTTCTGGCAGCTGACCGACGCGAGCGACCTCGACCTCAGCCTCTCCTGGACCAATGGCTCCTACGAGGACGAGACGTCTCTGTTCGACCGCAACCTCTTCGGTGCGGAGGCGGCGTTCACGTGGCGTCCCCCGGCGAGGGCGCTCTACCGCGGCGTGGTGGTCCGGGCGGGAGCGATGCTCCTGGACGGGCTGGGTCCGAGGGAGGTCGCCGCCGGGGCGGACGACACCGACCGGGCGCTGGGCCTCTGGTCGTACGCGGAGGTCCGCCTGGGCCGCCAGTGGTACGTCGGCTCCCGGGCCGACTGGACCGAGGACCCGCTGGATCCCGACCGCACCGCATGGCTCGTCGCACCCACCCTCACCTGGTGGCAGAGCGAGTGGGTGCGGCTGCGACTCGAGTACGACGTCCTCGGGCGGAGCCCGGCGGGCGACGACGAAGGCCACCTCTGGCTGCAGGTCACCTACGCCATGGGCCCCCACAAGCACGAGACCTACTGAGGGAGGAACGACCGATGATGCACCTCGACGCGGCAACCGCTGCGCTCATTCTCGTCCTTTCCTCCCCGGTCTCGCCCCCGGTCGGCGACGCGCCGGCTCCGAGGACGGCGGGACGCCACGCCCAGGAGGCGATCCGGGTGGTGACGACCCTCCCCGTGTACGCCGACCTCGTGCGCACGATCGGCGGCTCCGGAGTGGAGGTCAGCGCCATCGCCGACCCCAACGAGGACGCCCACTTCGTGCGACCGAAGCCGAGCTTCGCCCTCGACCTGCGCCGGGCGGACGCCTTCGTCACCACGGGCCTCGATCTCGAGCTGTGGGTCCCCACGCTCCTGGACCGCGCCGGCAACAAGGACGTGCTGGAGGGCGGCAGGGGCTACATCACCGCGTACACGGGCATCGAGCTGCTGGATATCCCGACCAGCACGGACCGTAGCGCGGGCGACATCCACATCTACGGCAACCCGCACCTCACCACCGACCCGCTCCGCACGCTCCAGGTGGCCCGGAACATCACCACCGGGCTCAAGCGCGCGGCCCCCGACCGGGCCGACGCCTTCCAGGCGGGGCTCGAGCGCTTCCAGCAGGAGACGTGGAACCGGCTCTTCGGAGAGGAGATCGTCGGTATGCTGGGAGGCCCGGCGCTCGAGCAGCTCGCGCTGAACGGAAGGCTCTTCAGCTTCCTCGAGGGCCAGGAGTACGAAGGACGGAAGCTCGTCGGTTACCTGGGCGGATGGCTCGCCGAGGCGGCCCCGTTCCGGGGCCAGGAGATGATCTGTTACCACAAGAACTGGGCGTACTTCGAGGAGCGTTTCGACGTCACCTGCGCCGACTACGTCGAGGCCAAGCCCGGGATCCCGCCGACCCCGGGGCACGTCGCCCACCTCATCGACCGCATGCAGAACGAGGACCTCCACGTCCTCCTGGCGGCGAGCTACTTCGACCGGAACAAAGTCGAGACGGTCGCCCGCCGGAGCGGCGCGACGCTGGTGATGGTGCCGCTCCAGCCCGGCGGCCGTGAGGGGGCGGACTCGTACTTCGACATCGTCGACATCTGGGTTCGCGAGCTCGCCCGAGCCTTCCAGGGAACCTCGTGAGCCTCGTGAGGCCGACCTTCAGCCCCTACCTCGGAACAGGGGGAAACCCGTGATCGACCTGATTATCCCGCCCATCGTGGCGGCCCTCGTGATCCTCTCGATCCACGCCTACCTGGGCCTGCACGTCATCGGCCGGGAGGTCATCTTCGTGGACCTCGCGTTCGCCCAGATCGCGGCGCTGGGCACCACGGTGGGGCTCCTCATGGGCATCGAGGTCGGCTCACCCCTCTCGCTGCTGGGGGCGCTCGGGTTCACCCTTCTCGGCGCGCTGCTCTTCAGCTTCACCCGGATGGAGGACTCGCCGGTGCCGCAGGAGGCGATCATCGGGATCTCGTACGTCGTGGCGTCGGCCGCGGTGATCCTGATGGCCGGGTTCACGGCCGAAGGCGCCGAGCACATCAAGGACACGCTGACGGGGACGCTCATCTGGGTGGACTGGCCGACCATCGCCGAGATCACGGGGGCATACGCGGTCATCGGTCTCTTCCACTTCGTGTTCCGGAAGCGCATCCTGGCCGTGACGTTCGCGCCGGGGCGGGGTGGGAGCCTCCGGCTTTGGGACTTCCTCTTCTACGTGACGTTCGGGATCGTCATCAGCTTCTCGGTCGAGGTGGCCGGGGTGCTCATGGTCTTCAGCTCCCTGGTGATCCCCACCGCGGCCGCCCTCCTCTTCACCGACCGCTTCGGCCTCGCGCTGGCTCTGGCGTGGGTGCTGGGCGCGGTGGCCGTCATCGGCGGGATCGTGAGCTCGTTCGTCTGGGACCTGGCCACGGGCCCCCTCCTGGTCTGCTCCTTCGGGCTCGTGCTCGTGGTCGCCTTCGGCGTGCGGTCCGCGCTGGGCGTCCGGACCGGCACGAAGATCCGGGTGGCCGCGCTCGAGGAAGGTGCCTGAGGTCGGCCCGGGCTCGAACCCCGTGTGGGGGGGCCGAGCGGGCCTCCGACTCAGCCGCCCACGCCCTCCCGCCGGAGTCGTCGCAGGAGGTTCAGGTTCCGCAGGTCGAGCTCCACGGGATCGTCCTCCTTGGGCGTCTCCAGCAGCTTCGGCACGGAAGTGAAGCGCTCGTCGAGCACGAGTCGCCGGAACGGCTCGACGCCCAGGCTCCCCTCTCCCAGGTGTTCGTGGCGATCCTTGCGGGAGCCGAAGGGGTGTTTCGAGTCGTTGAGGTGGAACAGGCCGAGCCGGTCCGCGCCCAGGACGTCGTCGAAGCGGGACCAGACCCCCTCCCACTCCCCGACGAGGTCGTAGCCGGCGGCGAACGCGTGGCAGGTGTCCACGCACACTCCCACCCGGTCCCGGAGCCCGGCCGGGACGCCCTCGATGATCGCCGCGAGTCGCTCGAACGTGTCTCCGACCGTCGTCCCGCTCCCGGCCGTGATCTCGAGGAGCACGCGGGTCGGGCCCCCGACCCGTTCCAGCGCCCGGGTGACTCCGTCCGCGTTCCGGACGAGCCCGCTCTCCAGGTCGCCGTCGGTGGCGTTGCCCGGGTGGGTCACCAGGAAGTCGAGACCGAGCGTCGCGCACCTGCGCAGCTCGCCCTCGAAGCAGCGGGCCGAACGCTCCCAGAGCGCGGGGTCGGGGCTGGCGAGGTTGATGAGGTAGGAGTCGTGGGCGCCGGCCACCCGGATCCGGTGGCTCCTCCGCTCGCGGCCGAACGCGACCACGGTGGTGTCGTCCAGCGTCGGCTCGGCCCAGCGGCTCGGCTGCTTCGTGAAGAGCTGGAAGCAGACCGACTCGATCTCCACGGCCCGAGCCGGCGCGCGGTCGACTCCCCCGGCGGCGGACACGTGGGCTCCCAGCTCGTCGGCCCGTCGCGGGACCTCCGGATCAGGCGCGGCGTCCGCGGCGTCCCTCCCCTCCGGTACCCTGACCGGTCGCCCTTCCTCCGATCGGCCCCTCCGGCCTCCCTGCTCCGCGGGGTCGTCCATCCGTCCCTCCTCGTCTTGTGACTCCGCCGGCCGACGCGCCGTCGCGCGCGGTCGCCCCCCGCCGAGCCCCGCAAAGATTTCCGGCTCCCGACCACCGGTTCCGGTTCGCGACGCACGACGCCGTGGACAGCCGGCATTCCACAATCACATAAAGTGTTTTCAAACAATGACTTGGATGACCAAGTCCCTCTCCCTTCCGCGGCGGCACATCCCTTGAGATCAGCCCCGCCCACGACCGAGGTGCGTCACGTCGTCGACCTCGACGAGCGCCCTCCCCAACGAAGGGAGATGTTCGATGAGACACCGATTCCGGGTGAGCGCCGACGGGTTCCTCGACGTGCGGGACCACCGGCGGGTCCGTACCCCGGGGAAGTTCGAGCGGCACGTGGACCCGACCCCCGAGGACCAGGCCCTCGCGTTCCTCCTCTCGCACTCGTTCCCGGGCCACCGACGGGTCGTGCGCCCCCTCAAGGACGGGGACCGCAGGCTCATCCAGCTCGCGCTCTGGGCCGACTCGGTGAGCGAGCGGATGACACTCGTGGACCGCGTGTGGCGCAGCGTCACCGAGCCGGTGCTCGCCCCCGTGGACCACGGACGTCCCTGGCTGATCCAGGTCGTCGCGTACGGAGACACGTGGGCCTACCCGATCTACGTCGACGGCGACGTCACCCACGTGATCCCCTTCGGAGGCCTTCCCCTGAAGGAGGTCACCCTGGAGGACGAGGGCTGGCTCGACCTGAAGAGCGCGTGATCCCGGGGCTGCCGGACGCGACTACTCCGGCAGCCCTCCCTCGGTCATCCCGCGAACGTCGAGAGCCTGGTCGAGCTCGTCCTCGTCCAGGAGGCCCCGCTCCGTGACGACGTCCCGGACCGACCGACCCTCGGAGGCGGCCGCCTTGGCCACCTTCGACGCTTCGTCGTAGCCGATGTAGGGGTTCAACGCCGTCGCGATGGACGGGTTCTTCTCCAGGAGCTCCCGCGCGCGCGACTCGTTCGCCTGGATGCCCCGGACGCACCGGTCGGTGAACGCCCGCACGCCGTTGGCCAGGAGCTCGACGGATTCGAGGAGCGCCTGGGCCATGACGGGCATCATGACGTTGAGCTCGAAGTTCCCCCTGCCCCCGCCGAGGGTGATCGTGGTGTGATTCCCGGCCACGCGCGCGGCGACCATCATCAGCGCCTCGCTCATGACCGGATTCACCTTGCCCGGCATGATGGAGCTCCCGGGCTGCACCGCCGGCAGGCGGATCTCGTGGATCCCGGAGGTGGGGCCGCTGGACAGCCAGCGGAGGTCGTCGGCGATCTTCATGAGCCCGGTCGCTACGGCGTTCAGAGCGCCGGAGACGCTGACGACGGCGTCCTTCCCGCCCTGCGCCTCGAAGTGGTTCGCCGCCTCCCGGAACCCGAGGCCCGTCTGTTCGGAGATGCGGGCGATGGCCTTGCCGGGGAAGTCCGGGCGGGTGTTGATGCCCGTCCCCGTCGCCGTGCCGCCCAGCGCGAGCTCTTCCAGCTCCGCGGCGGCCCGCTCGGCGCGCTCCATCCCCTTCCGCACCATGGCGGCATAGCCGCCGAACTCCTGGCCCAGCCTCACGGGGGTGGCGTCCATCAGGTGGGTGCGCCCGGATTTCACGATGCCGTCGAACGCCCGCGCCTTCTCCTCGAGCGCCTCGGCCAGCGCGTCCAGGGCGGGAAGGAGCTCGTTGTGGATCGCCACGCGAGCGGACACGTGCATGGCGGTCGGGATCACGTCGTTGGAGGACTGCCCGAAGTTGACGTGGTCGTTGGGGTGGACCCCGCCGTTCTTCCCTTCGCCCTCGAGGAGCGCGCTGGCCCGGTGGGCGATGACCTCGTTGGCGTTCATGTTGGTCGACGTGCCAGAGCCCGTCTGGTAGATGTCCACGACGAAGTGTTCGTCCCACCGCCCCTCGGCGACCTCTTCGGCCGCCCGCACGATGACGCGTGCCAGGTCCGGCTCCAGGTCACCAAGCTCGGCGCTGGTCTCCGCCGCGGCCCTCTTGATCATCCCCAGGGCCTGGATGAAGCGCCGCTCGAAGCCACGGCCGCTGATGGGAAAGTTCTCCTTCGCGCGCTGCGTCTGGGCGCCATAGAGTGCGTCTTCGGGGACCTTCACCTCGCCCAGGGAGTCCTTCTCGATCCTGTATCCGCCGTCGGCCATGGAGACCTCCGCTTCAGTCCCGCGCGCCACCGGACGACCGCGGGCGTTCACGTGTTTTCGGTGAGCCGGCGCCACGGTCGGGCACCCGGGCCGCCGCGCCGGCGTGGGGGTACCCACCGGTGCTACGGTGGGTCCGGTCCGAGGGGGGGCGTGGAGTCGCGGAGCGGACCCCTCCGCACCTCACCCCATCACGAGCACGAGCTGCAGCGCGGCCCCCGTCGCCAGGGGAACGGTCAGGTTGTCGTCCAGGCCGAACGGCGTGACCTCGACGGCCGCGACGAGGGCGGCCACGCCGAGCGCCCACGGCCACGACTCCGGACCCGGCGACGGGGACAGGAGGATGACCACGGAGGCCACCGCGAAGAACGCCAGCGCCCCCTCCACCGACCCCTTCCCCACTTTGTGCCGGCCCCACGCCCGGCCCACGAGGCTGGCAGCGGGATCGGCGAGGGCGAGGACCAGGATGGACGTGACGGCGACGGGAATCGGGAACAGGCCGTAGGCCAGGACCGCCGCCAGGACGTACCAGGTCGACGAGGCCACGCCCGACGCCTCCCTGGGCGAGATCAGCGGGCGGAGCCAACGGAACGCCTTCGCGTTCAGGGCC
>JASFUL010000226.1:0-8543 GCA_050050315.1 Gemmatimonadota bacterium | reverse complement strand
ACCGTGACCTTCACGGTTCCCTCCCATTCGGTCAGGGGAGCTCCGTTGCCCTCGACGCCGTCGGGCTTGATGGCGACGACATCGCCCCGGGCCCCGGCCCCCTCGAAGGGCACCCGCGCCGTCACCATGTCGTCGGACCAGGTCTCGACGGTGGCGGAGGTCCCGTCGACCTCCACCTCTCCCGGATCCCCGCCGAAGGTGCCGTGCAGCGTGAGCTCTCCCTCCGCCGCCGCCGCGTCGTCGACGATGTCCATGTTCTCGATGGCCGGCGCCAGCGTGACGCGGTTGTCGGCCACGTCGAACACGACGTTGACCTCCGCGCTGCCCAGCTCGAACTGGAGCAGGTCCTTGCGCTGCATCCCGGCCATGACGTCGGCCAGGTCGAAGGGGCGGTTCGGGATGACCTCCGGGTCGTGCTCGTTCGTGCCCAGCAGCCGGTCGAAGAAGTAGAGGATGCTCGGCCGGGCGTTCGTGGGCCACGTGATGTTGTCGAACGCGACGACGACCTCCGCCCCCTTCGCCAGGATGGCCGAGCGTAGGGGCGTCGGATCGTACGGGTCGTCGGCGTCGCAGAGGCCGAAGCAGTCCCAGCCCCCGGCGACGGGCCCCCGCCCCCCGTTGCACGCGTGGATCATCACGACGGCCTCGTCGAAGCCCCAGTGGCGGTCGATGAAGCGCTCCGTGATCGCCAGGTGGGCCTCCCAGCGCTCGGTCTCGGCGTTCTGGCTGTAGTTGACGACGATCTCGCGGTTCTCGAGCTCCTCCTGCAAGGCCGCGAACTCGCTCACGTCGACGATCGTCGTGGTCTGCAGCGCGTAGACCGGGTCGCCGTCGACCTTGCCCACCGCATTGCCGCCCTCGTCCAGCACGACGCTGAGCACCGGAGTCCAGACGACGCCGTGGGTGTCCAGGTACAGGGCTCCCAGGCCTGAGAGCGCCCGCATGTCGTCCAGGCTGCCCTCCGGGTTCGAGACGTCGTAGCCGGCCCGTCCGAACAGCGCGCCGACCTCGGCCCCGACGCTGGCTCCCCCGTCGATCGAGATCCAGACGGCCTTCCCCGACGACGGGGGACCCACGCGGGGCGTGCCGCTCGCCATCGCGGCCGCCGCCACCGGCAGCCCCTCGCGAACCGCCCCCCGCCCCGGCGCGAGGGCTTCGTCCGGGTGGGGCGGCCGGCTGTTGGCCACCAGGATCGACATCCCGTCGATGCGGTCGATCTGGAGGGTCTGGCTCGTCGGGTCCACGCGGGTGGTCATGATCTCCGGACGCTGGACGAGGGCCTGGGCCAGCGTTCGCAGCTCTCCCACCATGTCCCGCTGGGCGAAGGGCGTGCCCGGCGGAGGCATGAGCTCGTCCAGCGCTTCCTCGACCGAGGCCATCGTCCCCTCCAGTGACGGAGGCGACACGTCGACGACGGACGAGCCCGACACGCCGTCCGCCTCGGCCACCACGGCCGTCTGGCCTTCCGCGACCCCCGTCACCACACCCGACGACGAGACGGTCGCCACCGAGACGTCCTGACTCGTCCACTCGAAGCTCGTGCTCACGCTGGACCCGTCGGAGGCCTGGGCCGAGGCCGAGAGCTGGACCGTCTCGCCGACCGCCACCGAGGCCGTGGCGGGCGAGACCGTGACGGAGGTGATCGTGACGTCCCCATCGTCGTCGTCGCCTCCGGGACCGGTCGTTCCGTCGCCGCCACCGCACGCGGCGAGACCGGAGAGGACGAGGGAGAGGACGAGAACGGGCACGATCGAGCGCGTCCGGCGCACGTGGACGTCGGACGTCGGGCGGAATCGGAACGGCAAGGGAATCCGGCGGATGGAGGGAAGAAGACCAACCTCTCACGTATAGACGGCCGCCGACCTGGACGTCAACACCCGCCGGCCCACCGCCCGCGGGAACGCGGCCGCTCTTGAACCCGGGTCCCCACCGCCGGTAGTCTCGACCCATGCAGGGCTACCGACAGTACTGTCCCGTCGCGCTCGCGGCCGAGGTGCTGGCCCGCCGCTGGACGCCCCTGGTCCTCCGCGAGCTCCTCCTGGGCAGCGTACGCTTCAACGAGATCCACCGCGGCGTCTGCCGCATGTCCCGCTCGCTGCTCTCGACCCGCCTGGACGAGCTCCAGGGCGCAGGGATCCTGGAGCGCCGCCTGGTGGACGGACACCCCGAGTATCACCTCACGGAGGCGGGACGCGAGCTCCGACCCGTCATCATGAAGATGGGAGCCTGGGGGAAGCGCTGGCTGAAGGCCGACCTCACCCAGGAGCACCTGGACGCGGCCCACCTGATGTGGGACGTGCAACGGGGCATCGTCCGCGAGGCGCTCCCGGGACACCGGGTGGTGGTGTGCTTCCACTTCCCCGACGCCGAGGAGGGCTACCGCCGCTTCTGGCTCGTCCTGGACGACGAGCTCGTCGACCTCTGCCTGGACGACCCCGGCTACGAGGCCGATCTCCTGTTCGCCACCGACATCCGTACCATGGTGGAGATCTGGCTCGGCGACCTCGACCTGCCGCGTGCGGTGGGCGAGGGGCTGGTCCGCCTGAGGGGCTCCAGGGAGCTGAGGCGTCGGCTCCCGGACTGGCTCGGTCTGAGCCCGCTGGCCGGGATCCGCCCCGTGCGTTGAGCCCCGCCGGGGATCAGGCGGCGGGCTCGATGTTCTGGTTGATCCGGAAGAGGTTGTCCGGGTCCCAGTGGGCCTTGATCCGGGCCAGCCGGTCGTAGCTGGACCCGAGGTTGTCCCGCACCCTCCCCGCGTCGTCCGGCGACGCGTAGTTGGTGTACCCACCCTCGTAGCCCGACCAGGGATGGATCGCCGAGTAGTAGTCACGCACCCAGGCGGTCACGTCGTCCGCCCGGTCCGGATCCTCGGTGGCCCCGACGATCACGGCCGCGAACCGCGCGTCCCGGAACGCGAACGCCGTGGCGTCCTCCTCCACGTCGTGGACGGCGCCGTTCATCGGGTACAGGTGCATCGTCGTGAAGCCGGGTGGCATGCGGAGGGCGTGCTCGACGTGGGCCTCGACGCTCTCGCCCGTGAGCGCGGCGACGTAGTCGGACTTCCAGTAGTGATGGAGACCGGGGGGGAGCTCCTCGTCAAACGCCTGCTGGAGCGCCGGATAGGGCACCGGCCCCACGTGCTCCCCGACGAGGGGCCCGGCCTCGCGGAGGGGGGCGAACGCCTCGTCGGCGGCCCCGGCCGGGCCGTTCCAGGACACCACCACGAGGCACGTCGGCTCGCCGTGCATGTCCTCGGGGACGAAGGGCAGGGCCGGAGCACGGTCGAGGGCGCAGAATCCCCCCAGCTCCCGCGGAGCTTCCTGGACGTAGCGGTCGTAGAAGCGGAGCACGTCGTCGGCCCCGTCGGCGTCGAAGACCATGGGGCCTCCGATCACCTGGTCCACCGGATGGAGCCGGAACTCGAACGACGTGACGACGCCGAAGTTCCCGCCCCCTCCGCGGAGCGCCCAGAAGAGGTCCGGGTTCCGGTCCTCGCTGGCGACGACCCGGTCACCGTCGGCGGTGATCACGTCCGCGGAGAGGAGGTTGTCGCACGTCATGCCGTGCTGGCGCCCCAGGTAGGCCGCGATGCCCCCGCCGAGCGTCAGCCCCCCGACCCCCGTCGTCGAGAAGAAGCCGGCGGGGGTGGCGAGACCGTACGCGTGGGCGGCGTGGTCGAAGTCGCCGAGGAGCGCGCCCCCGCCGACGCGCGCCGTCCGGCGGTCGGGATCCACGCGGACGCCGCGGATTCGCGACAGGTCCAGCGCGACCCCGTCGTCGCACACCCCGTACCCGGGAACGCTGTGGCCGCCGCCGCGCACGGCGAGGGGGAGCGACGCCTCGCGGGCGAGGTCCACCACGGCCATCACGTCGGCGGCGTCCACGGCCCGGACGATCACGCCGGGCCTCCGGTCCACCATCGCGTTGTAGACCCTCCGGGCGCCGTCGTAGCCCGGAGAGTCGGGCTCGAGCACCTCCCCGCGGACCCGGGTCGCGAGCGGCTCGGTGGGAACGACGGTCATGCGGTCCTCCTGTCTGCCGGACGAATGCTGGCGCCCATCAACCTTGAAAGCCTCCTCCCACGGTCCTCAAGGACAGATTCTGTACCAGTCGCGGCGGGAACCTTGCGAGACCGGGACTCCGGCGCTTTTGTACGGTAGGAATCCGGTCCCGGGGGAACATGAGAGCGTTCCTGATGAATGGCGGCCTCGCCGGCGGGACGGGCGAGGAGGCCCTGCGGACGGTCGAGCTCCTGCTCGGCAGGGAGCTCGCGGAGCGCGGCTTCGACGTCGACGTCGCCCAGCTCCGGGAGATCCCGGTGGCGTACTGCCGCGGCTGCTTCGAGTGCTGGGTCGAGACGCCGGGAATCTGCAGGACCGACGACGGCGCTCGCGATCTCGCCCGCCGCTTCGTCGGGAGCGACCTGGTCGTCTTCCTGACGCCGGTCACCTTCGGGGGCTACTCCTCCGAGCTGAAGAAGGCCCTGGACCGCTCCATCGGGCTCGTCTCTCCCTTTTTCCGGCGGACGGACGGCGCCTTTCAGCACCTGGCCCGCTACGAGCGCTATCCGGCCCTCCTGGGCGTGGGCGTCATGTCCGGCCCCGACGGCGAAGACGAGGAGCTCTTCCACACCCTCGTCGAGCGGAACGCCCACAACATGCACGCGCCCGCCCACGCCTCGGCCGTCACGTACTGGAGCGAGGACGTCGGGCGCCTGCACCCGCGCCTGGGCGAGCTCCTCGACACCGTGGTGGGCGTCGCGTGAGCAGCCGAGCCCTCCTCCTGGTCGGCAGCGCCCGGCCCTCGGGTCGGAGCACGTCGGAGGCGCTCGGCCACTACCTCATGGCGAGCCTCGAGAGCCACGGCGTCACGACCACCAAGCGCTTCGTCGCTCGCTCGGTCCGGGACGACCGCATCCCCGCGTTGCTGGGCGCCCTCGAGTCCGCGGACCTCCTCGTCCTGTCGACGCCCCTGTACGTGGACGCCCTTCCCTACCTCGTGACCCGGGCCATGGAGCGCATCGACGCCCATCGGGCGCGGCAGGAGATCCCGCGACCCGTCCGCTTCGCCGCGATCGTCAACTGCGGGTTCCCCGAAGCCCACACCTGCGACACGGCCCTCGGCCTGTGCCGAAGCTTCGCCCGCCACGCGGAGATGGCCTGGGCGGGTGGCCTGGCCCTCGGGGCCGGGGCCGTCATCGACGGCCGGCTGCTGGAGTCGATGGGTCGGGTGACGCGCCACGTCCGGGCGGCCCTGGACGCGACCGCCGAGGCGCTGGCGCACGGACAGGACGTGCCGGAGCGGGCGGTGGAGTGGATGGCCCATCCGCTGATCCCCACCCGCGCCTACACGATGATGACCCACCTGCACTGGGTGCGGGAGGCGCGCCGCAACGGGGTGCTCAAGAAGCTGGGCGACCGGCCCTTCGCGTGACCACGGCGACTCAGGCGCTCTCTCCCACGAGCACACCGTGGAGGGACCGGGCGATCCGTGTCCCGAGGGCATCCGCGGACACGCCGGCCTCCACTTCGAGGGCCGCCCTCGCCACGCGAGCCGGAACCGTCCCCAGCCCCCAGCTCGGGGGCACCCCCTCTTCCGCCAACAGGCGCGTCAGCTCCCGCTGCACGACGATCGCCACCCACGCGGGGTTCACGTCTCCGAAGCCCCGAAGGACCAACGCCTCGATCCGGAGCTCGACCGTGGGCACCCGGTCGTTCACGCCCCTTCCTCTCCGCGTCGCTCGAGGTATTCCTCCAGGGAGAGAGGAGGCTCGCGACGCCGACGGGCCCGGGACCGCCCCCGCTCCGTCCCCGGGGCTTCCGCCTCCACCTCCACACGGGCGATCGTGACCCGGATGATCGGACCTCCGCCGCGCCCCGGCACCTCGCTCCGCCGGGGCTCCGCGTCCTCACGCTCCACGCACGCTCGGGGGATCAGCGGAGACGACGCAACCGGAGCGCCGGCCACCGGGTCGACCACCTCGTGCCCGGGGGCCGCCGCGCTCCGCTGAAGCCCGGCGCCCCGCAGCCGGCTCCGATCGACGGGGGCCCAGACGCGGATGAACGAGCCGTCGGACGGGCGGGCCCAGGCCGTCGTGACCTCCCCGCGTCCGACGGGAATCGTCGGTGGCTCGGGAGGGACGGCCCCCGGCAGATCGAGTATCGCGGGGTCCGACTCGGCCCGCCCGCGGGGTCGGACCGCTCCGGGTGTGAGGCCCATGCCTCGGTGGCACAACGCACGGAGGTAGTCGCTCATTTCCGAATCAGGTCGAGGTATCGCTGCCGTCGCCAACCGCCCATCGCCAGAATGTCCCGTTCCGTCCAACCGTAGGTCGACGCCAGGTCGTGCACGTCGCGCAGGGTCCTGTGTGCCCAGGCCTCGACCTCGGCCCAGAAGTAGGACGCGATGTCGAGGGGGCTCTCCCATCGGTGCTCGCAAGCCGGACACGCGAGGTCGAGCGCGGCACCGGGCCCAGGGTCGGCCTTCTCCATCCGCTCGGCCACCGCCGCCGCGACCGCCTCGGGCAGCCCGTCGATCTCGAGCTTCTCGTCCCCCCGCCGCACGTCCACCACGCACCGAGCCAGGAGGACCTCGGGCCCCGACTCCGGCAGCGCGCATACCTCGGTCATATCCGCCCCCGTCGGAAGCCTGAATCGAACCGTGTAGCCGTCTTGGTCGACGGAGAGGAGCCTCGCGGCGCCATCGTCCTGCTCGTCCCCCACGGTCGCCGCGGCCTGGGCCGAAAGGTCCGGGGCCCGAAGCTCCATCTCCAGCCGGTCGCCGCAGGCAGGGCAGGTGGCCACCGCGTCCAGCCGATCCCCGAAGGTCCGGACGCGCACCTCGAGCAGGCGTGCGTCCCGTCTCCCGATGGACAGCCGCTCCAGCACTTCGGGAGGCTCGTCGGGACACCCGGCGCTCAGCAGCAGCTGCGCTCGCTCGGCCGGTGTCGCTCGCTGACCGCGCTCACAGACGTCCAGCAGGGTCGTCGGCGAGAGCGACCGAACCGGGACCCCCTCCGCGATCCCGGCCGGATCCGGAGGGACCCCGGAACCGGTGCGGGCGGCGGTGAGGTCCCGGAAGGTCATTCGGGTCGAGCCGGGCTCGGCGCGGCTGGAGGGCTCCACGCGTGACCCCACCCGCCGCCGGGAAGATCCAGCTCGATGACGATGGCCCTCTCGTTCGTCGGCAAGGACTCTCCTCGGTGGCCGGAATCGGTGGATTGGACGCCCGTCGTTCGATCCATGCCGGACAGCAGGGGTGGCGGGACCCGAGCCTGGCGGGCGCGATCCCTGGCCTCAGGCCGACATCGGGAATGGATCCGGCCCCGAAGGGCGGACGGCTCTTGGTGGGGTCCCACTTGAAACATGCGGGGAAGCGCGGGGCCGACGCCAGGATTTTCCGCCTCGGGCACGAAGGGGGCCTCCGGGCGCCGCCCCCGGACGACCCGACGTCCTCGCCCGGGAGTCGCGGCGGACCCAGATTCCGTCGAACGACCCCTCACGACGTCTCCCCATGCTACGACCATCTCCCGACCCCTGCGACGCTGGAGCCGCTCCCTCGGACGCGCCCCTGCCCGAACGCGTCGCCCGCCACTACGACCTTCTCGATCCCTACTACCGCGCCCTCTGGGGAGAGCACCTCCACCACGGCCTGTGGGAGCGGGGGGACGAGTCGATCCCCGAGGCCACCGGAGCGCTCCTCCGGCGCGTCGCGGAGGAGGCCGGCATCGCCCGGGGCTCGTCGGTCGTGGACGTGGGCTCGGGCTACGGCGCCACGGCCCGGTGGCTGGCGGAGACCCTGGGGGCCCGGGTCACGGCCGTCACCCTCTCCCCGGTGCAGCACGCCCGGGCCGAGGCATCCCGCCACGTGGAGCCCGCGCCCGAGTACCTGCTGGGCGACTTCCTGGGCTGCGAACTGCCCGCTGGGAGCTACGACGCGGCGCTGGCCGTCGAGTCGCTCTCGCACATGGACGACCTGGAGGGCGCGCTGGCCGAGGTCCGGCGGGTGCTCCGGCCCGGGGGACGGTTCGTGGCATGCGTGTGGCTGGCCGGGGACGACGTCGGCCGGTGGCGACGCCGGGCGCTGCTGGAGCCGATCGTACGCGAGGGACGGCTCGCCCGTCTCGCTCCGGCCGCCACGTACCGTGCGGCGCTGGCCCGGTGCGGCCTCGCCCTCGAGTCGTTCGAGGACCTCACCACCCGCGTCCGGCGGACGTGGTGGATCTGCGCCCGCCGCGTGGCGGGCCGGCTCCTCCGGGACGGCGAGGCTCGCCGGCTGGTGCTGGCGGGCAGGGAGGGGACGTTCGCGTGGTCGGTGGCCCGTCTGGCCCTGGCCTACCGGGTGGGGGCGATGCGGTACGGGTTGTTCGCGGCGAGGGCCCCGGACGCGACGGGGACCGGAGCCGCCTGACGGGAGGCGGCAAGGGCCACCCGCCCCGACGTTGCCCCGGCGTCCCCTCGCCCGTACGGTCACCCCGGCCTTCCTCCCCCTCGGGATCATCCCGGAGAACCCCGCGCCATCCGCGCCGCGCCCACCCCGCCCTC
>JASFUL010000225.1:0-8551 GCA_050050315.1 Gemmatimonadota bacterium | reverse complement strand
TAGGAGGACGCTCCGACATGCCCAGCCGCCCCTTCGTCACCGTCTGGATCGGCCTTCTCGCTCTCGCCTCGTGCGCGCCCGAAGGCCCCCGGGGACACGCCGGGACCCGGGACGACCCCTTCGTCATCGGCATGAGCCAGTCCAACCTCGGCGAGCCGTGGCGGGTGCAGATGGACGCCGACGTGCGGGCCGCCGCCGAGGCCCACGACAACCTCCGGGTCATCTTCAAGGACGCCCAGAACAACTCCCTCACCCAGCGGGCCCAGGTGGAGGAGTTCGTGGACCAGGGCGTGGACCTCATCATCATCAGCCCCAAGGAGGCGGCACCCCTCACCGCACCGGTCGCGGCGGCGTACCAGCAGGGCATTCCCGTCATCGTGCTGGACCGTGAGGTGCAGGGGGACCAGTACACGTGCTTCATCGGCGCGGACAACGTCCTCATCGGTCGCGAGGCGGGGCGCTGGATCCGGGAGACGCTGGGTGGCGAGGGGCGCATCGTGGAGCTGAAGGGCCTCATGACGTCCACCCCGGGCCAGGACCGGCACCAGGGCTTCCTGGAGGGGCTGGATCTGGAAGCCAACCCGGGGCTGGAGGTGGTGTTCGAGGGGGAGATGGAGTGGCTCGAGCCCAACGCCCGCAGGGAGATGGAGTCGGCGCTGGCCACGAACCCGGTCATCGACCTGGTCTACTCCCACAACGACCCGGGCGCCCACGGCGCCTGGTTGGCGGCCCGGGCGGCGGGGCGGGAGGCCGAGATCGACTTGGTCGGCATCGACGCCCTTCCCCACGAAGGGCAGCAGTACGTGGCCCAGGGGATCCTGGACGCCACCTTCCTCTACCCTACGGGGGGTAGCGACGCCATCGACGTGGCGCTCCGCATCCTCGCCGGAGAGGAGGTGCCCAAGCGCATCGTGCTGGGCACGCGCATCTTCACCGCGGACAACATCACACGGGGTGGGGAACCCATCCGCTGAGGAGCGAGGAGGAGACCGTGAAACAGCGAATCGCGTTGTTCTGGCCCGGAGACGGCCGGGACATCCCCAACCAGCTGGCCCTTCCCAGCATCACGGCCGCCACCGCCCAGATGGAGGCGGCGCTGCGCGAGCTGGGCCGGGAGCCGTACCGGATCGAGGGGTTTCTCACCAGGCCCCACCACGCCATCGAGAAGCTGGGCCCGGTCCAGGACCCCATGATCGGGGTGTGCGTCCACTGGTTCTACGGACCCCACACCACCGAGGGCGTGGTGGGGAAGGACAACCCCCTCCTGCTGGCCAGCAACTTCTCGGGCCAGTGGCCGGGGCTGGTGGGGCTCCTGAACACCGGGGCGTGCCTGGAGAGCCTGAACCGGAAGTTCTCCCGGGTGTGGACGGACGCCGAGGACTGGACCGCCGACGACCGCTTCATGGCGCGGCTCGAGGAGTGGTGCCGATCGGGCGAGATCGTCTACGAGGAGGACGAGATCGCCTACGACGCCCAGGTGTCGCCCGCCGCCGCCGACGTGGCCGCGGGCGTCGCCCGGCAGCTCCGGGACCGACGTGCCCTCATCCTCATGCTGGGCGACACGTCGATGGGCATGATCAACGGGTACTTCGGCCCCCGGCTCCTCAACCGCCACGGCTTCACCGAGCACAAGATCGACCAGGCGTGGATCATCGATCGGGGCAGGAGCGTCGACGACGCGCGCCTGGACGACGCGTTGAAGTTCGTGAGGGACCGGGGCGTCACCTTCCACTGGGGAGAGGCGGGGGTGGAGGACTTCACCGAGGACGCCACCCGGGAGCAGCTCCGCGACTACCTGGCGGTGCTGGACATGGTGGAGGAGTACAGGGCGGACTGCCTGGGCTGGCAGTACCAGCTCGGACTGCTGCCGCTCCGGCCCCCGTCGGACTTCGCGGAGGGGCTCTTCAACTCCACGTGCCGCCCCGAACCCGACGGCGACACGGTGGCGTGCGCCACCGAGGCGGACCAGGGCAACGCCGTGCCCATGGAGATGATGAAGCGGCTCCTGAAGGCGAAGGGGCTCCACCCGGCGGTCATGTTCCACGACGTGCGCTGGGGCGGGGAGCACGAGGGCCGGTTCGTCTGGGTGCTCCTCAACTCGGGATCGTGCGGCGCCTACGCCTTCAACCACGATCCCGACACCCTGGCCGGCGTGCACAGCTACCGCCAGCCGAGCCTCTACTTCCCCGTGCCCGGGGGCACCTTCGCGGGCGAGAGCCTGCCCGGGGCCATCACCTGGGCCCGCTGCTACCTGAAGAACGACGTGCTGTGGATGGACGTCGGCCGGGGCGAGGTGGTGGCGCTGCCGCCCGCGAAGCGTGACGCGTGGTGGGAGGGCACCACCCGGGAGTGGCCCTTCATGGCCGCGGACCTGGGCGTGGCGCGGGACACGATCATGGCCCATTACCTGTCCAATCACGTCGCCGTCGCCTATGGCGACATCTTCCAGGAGATGGTGGCGCTGTCCCGGGAGATGGGGTTCGAGGTCCGGCTCCTGGGTGGGCGATGAGGACGGGCCTCGGGTCGGGCGAGCGAGGAGGGGGAATCCCGGGTGGGCGACGATGAAGACCGGACGCTGCGGCGGCGGGACGCGTCCGGTCACGGTGGGAGCGGCCCTCGTCGCGTCCCTCCTGGCGGCGCCCGTCGCCGCGCAGGGGTCCCCGGCCGCCCCCCCATCGCCCCTCGTCCCCCTGCAGACGTCGTCCGTGGGCATGGCGGACGAGCTCCGGGAGCTGTACCGGGTGGACCGGCTGCCCCTGTACCGGCCCGGGTCGGAAGTGGCGCAGATCTCGAGCTACGACACTACGGGGGGCAACGACGACGGCTTCCAGGGGACGTACTCGTACGTCCGGGTCGAGGGCGACGCCCGGGTCCTGGCCGATCTGCACGGCCCGGGCGTCGTCCATCGCATCTGGACCCCCACGCCCACGGACCGGCCCGTGGCGTTTTACTTCGACGGCGAGACGACCCCCCGCCTGAGGCTCCGCTTCGAGGACCTGTTCTCGGGCGGGGCCCCACCCTTCGTGAAGCCCCTGGTGGGCAACGAGGTGGGGGGATACTTCAGCTACCTGCCCATCCCCTACGCGCGCTCGCTGAAGATCGTCTACGAGGGCGACGACATCCGTTTCCACCAGATCCAGTACCGCCGCTATCCCGAGGGTACCCGGGTGGCGTCGTTCCGGACGCCCCTCGACCCCGAGGTCCGGGCCGAGCTGGAACGCGCCGCCGAGGCCTGGTCTCGATCCGGGACCCGACCGTGGAGCGAGGGATCGGTGCGGGTGACCGAGCGCTCGTTCGTCGTGGAGCCCGGCGGGACCGAGGAGCTGTTCCGTGCCGAGGGGGGTGGGCGTATCGTGGGCATCGAGATGGAGCGGGCGGCGGGAACGCGGCCCCGGGGCCCGGGGGTGCTCCTCGAGGTGCGCTGGGACGACGAGCTCGCGCCCGCCATCCTGTGTCCCGCCAACGACTTCTTCGGCTACGCCTTCGGGGTCCCGGCCATGCGGGGCCTCCTGGCCGGATCTTCTGGCGGACGCGACTATGCCTACCTGCCGATGCCCTTCGACCGGTCGGCCGTGCTCACCCTGCGGGTCCTCCCTTCGGAGGAGGGAGCCGCCCGTGGCACGGTGCGCGTCTTCTCCACCGCCGTGCCCCGCGATCCGGCCCGGGAGGGCCGTCTGTACGTGACGTGGCGGAGGGAGCACGGCCCCGCGGAGGGGGTGCCGTACCTCCTCCTCGACGCAGCGGGGCGCGGACACCACGTGGGCACCATCCTCCAGGCGCAGGGGCTGAACCCCGGCATGACCACGTTCTTCGAGGGCGACGACGTGACCACGGTGGACGGAGAGATGCGGATCCACGGGACCGGCTCCGAGGACTACTTCAACGGAGGCTGGTATGCCCTGCTGGACCGCTGGGACCGGGGCATGAGCCTCCCCACCCACGGCGCCCTGGACTACAGCCTGCCCATGTCGCGCACCGGTGGGTACCGGTTCTACCTCTCGGACAAGGTGCCTTTCGGGACCCGGCTCACGCAGACCATCGAGCACGGTCCCGAGGGGAACCGTGTCCCGGTGGACTACACGTCGGTCGCGTTCCACTACGGCGACACGCCGCCGTCGGCGTCCATGGACCCGGCCCGCTCGCCGCCGCCGGTGCGTGCCCCCGCCGTTCACGTCTTCCGTCCGCAGCTCATGGACGTGTCGGTCTGGTTCGGCACCTCCGTGGCCCTCGTGGACGGCGCCCTCGAGATCCGGGCCGAGGGCGACGGACGGGTCCGCCTGGACGTGTCCGCGCTCCCCCCGGGCCGCTACGCCGTCAGGCTCTCGTACCGACGCGGTCCCGACGCGGCCGAGTTCTCCGTGTGGCGGCGCCAGGCGCCGGTGTCGGGGTGGGTGGACGCCCGTGGCGGCGCCCCCGAGCGCGTGGAGGCCGCGGACATGGGCGAGGTCGAGCTCACCGAACAGACCCGCACGCTCACGATCCGTACGCGGGGTGGGCTGGGCGGCGCCACACTCCGTATCGACCGGCTCATCCTCGAGGAGGTCCGCTGAGGGCGCCGCTCCGATGGGCCGCGCCGGGACCACAGTGAGGAACCGTGGCAGACAGCGGTCTCTTGCTCCCCGGGACCGGGCCTCCTACCCTGCCACTCCTCACCCCACAGGTTCCAAGGAGTGGTTGGGCCATGGCTCCCCTTCGTCAGATCCTCCGCGTCGCCACGTGCGCACTTCTGGTGGCGGCCCCCCTCGCCGGACAGCAGGCGGTCCTCGACACCCGCGCCCCCGACCAGACCCAGGACGAGGACTTCGCCCGGTCGGTGGCCGAATGGACCACCCGGCCCGAGTTCTCGAGCCCCCTGGTGGACCACCTGCCGGTGGTGGAGGGGGTCCCGTCGCCGAAGGAGGTGTTGGGCTACCACGTCGGGGCGCCGAAGAAGCTCACCTATTACGCCGACATCCTTCGCTACTACCGGGCGCTGGAGGCCGCGTCGCCACGGGTGAGGGTCGTGAGCACGGGTCCCACGGACGAGGGTCGGGAGACGGTGGTGGTCTTCGTGGGATCGGAAGAGTCCATCGCCAACCTCGAGAAGTACCGCCAGGACCTGGCCCGGATCGCCGACCCCCGGGGTCGCAGCGAGGAGGAGGTCCGCGCCGTCATCGCCGAGGCGAAGCCCATCTACCACGTCATGGGGGGCCTCCACAGCGGGGAGACGGGCCCGCCGGAGATGCTCATGGAGTTGGCGTACCGCGTCGCCACGGAGGATTCCCCCCTCGTCCAGGGCATCCGGGACAACGTCATCGTGTCCATCACCCCGGTGGCCGAGCCCGACGGCCGCGACCGCTACGTGGACTGGTACTACCGCTACCTGGTGGACATCGACGACGAAGACGACCGCATGGGGGGGCCGCCCTACTGGGGCAAGTACGTCCTGCACGACAACAACCGGGACATCAACTACTCCCAGGTCACCATGAAGACGCTGCTGGATTGGTACCTGGAGTGGCACCCGCCCATCATGCACGAGCTCCACGAGTCCATCCCGTTCATGTACGACTACAGCGGGCAGGACCCCCAGAACCCGGCCTTCGATCCCATCCTGTTCGGCGAGCTGCCCTGGTACGCCAACTTCGAGATGGCCCAGATGATCAAGTACGGGATGCCGGGCGTGTGGACCCACGCCTTCATGGACGCCTGGTCGCCGGGCTACCTGGGTGCCATGTCGTACAACCACAACGGTCTCATGCGCATGTACGAGATCTTCGGGAACGGCGGCGCCACCACCATGATGCGGGACCTCACGGGTGGAGGAGGGCGTGGGGCCAACGAGCGGGAGTGGTTCCGACCCCTGCCGGCGTACGACTCGGTCATGTGGTCCATGCGCAACAACACCAACTACTCCCAGACCGGGGTGCTCCTGGGACTCCAGCTCACGTCCCAGTTCCCGGAGGTGGTGCTGGAGAATTTCTACCTGAAGACCCTCCACTCCATCGAGGACGGCGAGAACGAGACGCCCCACGGGTGGGTGATCCCGGCGGGCCAGCGGGACATGACCCGGGTGGCGCTCCTGGTGAACCTCCTGCGCACGCAGGGCATCGAGGTGGGGACGGCCCCTGACGAGGTGGAGGTCGGGGAGGAGACGTACCCCGCGGGCTCGTACGTCATCAAGCGGAACCAGCCCTACGGGCGCCTGGCCTACCTCCTGCTGAAGCTCCAGGACGACTTCCCGGACCCCGACCTGCGGACCTACGACGACAGCGGTTGGACCATGGGCCTCATGCTCCAGACCGACGTGGTCGCGGTGGACGATTCGGCCATCCTGGACGTCTCAACGTCGCCGGTGGACCGGGTCGTCCTCGAGGGGTCGGTGTCGGGCGATCGCTCGCCGGCGATGTACGCCGTGGCCCACTACGGCTCCACCAACATGATCACCCTGCGGTACCGGCTGAGCGACGTGCCGATGCAGGCCGTCGAGGCGTCGTTCGAGGCCGACGGCGTGGAGATGCCCGCGGGATCGTTCCTCATCCAGGCGGGCGCGGGCGGTGATCGGATCCGGGCCGCGGTGGAAGAGCTGGGCCTCACCGCCGTGGGGATCTCCGAAGCTCCCGACGTGGCCACTCACGATCTGGACGTGCCCCGAATTGCCATGTACAGCACCTGGGGCAGCACCCAGGAGGTCGGTTGGGTGCGGCACGCCTTCGACCAGTTCGGGATTCCCTACGATCTCATCTTCAAGGAGCGGGTGCGCCGGGGGAACCTGAGGGCGGACTACGACGTGCTCCTGTTCCCCAGCCAGGGCGGCAGCGGCAAGAGCTTCGTCAACGGGATCGAACCCCGGGACGAGCCCGTGGCCTACACCCGGACGTCGGAGTTCCAGAACCTGGGTATGTACGGCTCCTCCGAGGACATCACCGGGGGGATGGGCCTGGAGGGGGCGTTGGAGCTTCAGCGCTTCCTGGAGGGGGGCGGCGTCATCATGACCCTGGGGCAGGCCACGACGCTCCCGGCGGACTTCGGGCTGGCCCGGAACATCAACGCGTCGCGCCCGTCGGGAGACTTCTACGCGCCGCGCCCCATCGTCGAGGGTGAGGTCACCCACCCCGACAGCCCCGTCTTCTACGGCTACGACGCCACCACGCTCCCGCTCAAGTACACGAACGGGCCCATGCTCTCCGTCCCGGACGAGGACGAGGACGACGCGGTCCTCATGAAGTACGTGGGCGGCGACGACGCGGTGCTCAGCGGGCTCATGCGCGGCGCGGGCCAGCTCCGGGACCGGCCCGCCATCCTCACCGTGCCGGTGGGTCCCGGGCGCCTGGTGCTCTACTCCACGAATCCCGTGTACCGGTGGCAGAACCACGGGGAGTTCAACATGCTCTTCAACGCCATCGTGAACTACGACGACCTGGGGCCGGCCGAGGCGGACGAGCCCATCACGTAGGAGGAGCGTCGGTCTCGGCCGATCGCGTGGGCCGGGACGTAGGCCCCGGCGGAGCCGCAGGTGGACGGCACGGCGTCCTCAGCCCCCCATTTCGTCGGCCCGCACCAGCCGCACACCGAACACCGTGGCGATCTGGCCGTCTTCCGCCGACTCGAAGCGGAGCGTGACGCTCTCCTTGCCACGCACCAGCGCTGGGGGCACGGGGATGCTCACGTCGTAGAAGCGGCGGGGAGAGCTCCTCCCGACCTCCTGCCGGCTCAGGCGTTCGCCGTCGATCAGCACGTCGAAGGTCGTCGGCGTCGCGCGCCGGTCGTCGCTGAAGTAGGTGAGGATGAGCGTCATGGGGTGGGCGGGCTCCACCGGCATCCGGACCGAGAACCAGCCGCGCCCGCGGCGGCCGGGTCGCCCCTCGATCCGCGCGGCGTACACACCCTCCGACCCCTCGTAGCCGAACTCCCGCTCGAAGACGACCTCCCCGGGCTGGATCCACGCGACGGTGGCCGCCTCGAGTCGGCGCATGCGTTCGGCTTCCTCGGAGTAGGCGGCCCTCTGCTCCTCCCACTCTCCCGGCGTGAAGAGGTCCCAGTACGCGGCGTATCGGCGCCGGTGCAGTCGGTGGAAGGGCACGAGGGTGACGTCGCGGATGGCACCGGTGGCGTCGGGCTCGCGGCCCGCCCCGGCGGTGCGGAAACGGCCGGGGTCGCCCCCGGCGGGGCGCACCCACTCCGACACGGGGCCCTCCTCGTGCACGAAGACGGGCACCGCCGAGGGGTCCGCGTCGGTCGCCTCCTCGTCCCCGCCACGACCCCGCTGCGGCTCCGGGCCCAGGTCGCCGGCCAGGACCAGCGGGCCCCACATCACCGAGGCGCGGCTCGCGTCGTCCGGGAGCCCCTCCACGCGCAGCGACTTGGGCAGGTCGATCTCGACCACGTCGCCGGTCCGCCACGTCCGCTCGATCTTCACGTACTCGCTGGCCCGGAAGTCCCACGCGTACAGGTGGCTGCCCCGGCTCCACACCGGGTCGTCGCCCGCCTGGGCCTGCCGTAGCTCGACGGGGGTCCCGTTCACCCGCACCGCGAAGCCGTCGGCCCAGTGCGGCCGCCGCAGGGCAAGGGC
>JASFUL010000224.1:0-8552 GCA_050050315.1 Gemmatimonadota bacterium | reverse complement strand
CCCACCGCCCTGGGTCTGTCCAGGTGGATCCAGGCTCGATTGGGACGGGCCGGGAGCCGGGAAGGCCTCCAGGAGTTGCGGCGGTTCCGGGAGGGCCAGCTCGCAGAGTTCCCGCTGTCCCGGGGCGTGCGCGCAGACCTCATGCTCGTAGCCTCGGCCCTCGGCGATCCGGATGCAACGCTCCACTGGTTCCTGGAGACGGTGCGACTCGATGGGACCGGTTTCCTCTACTTCCTCCGCGACTACCCCTGGCTGGACGCCATCCGCGACCGCCCCGAGTTCCAGGGGTGGCTCCGGGATTCCGAAGAGCGCATGGCCGTCCAGCGGAGGGAGCTGGAAGCGATCGGGGGCTGGACCCCCGAGGAGGTGCTGGGAGGTGGAGCGGGGGAGGCCAGCCGGTGATCGAGCTCCACACGCTCGGCGCGCTCGACCTCCGGGGACCCGACGGCCAGGAGATCCTCTCCCGGTGGATGGGAGTCCCCGCCCGACCAGGTTAGCTTTCGATGTCGGGTGACGCCCGGGGGGTCGGGTGCGCCCGCGCCCGCGGGCGGCGCGCGCCCCGACCTCCTCCGAGCTCCTGGTCTCACGGATTCTGGAGGAGGGCTTGGTATGAAGCACATCCTGTTCCGGCTCACGACCGCCCTGGCCGTGGCCGCCGTTCTGACTCCCGCCTCGGCCCAGCAGACGGTTACGGTCGCGCCGGGCTCCGTCCCGGAGTTCGGCACCATGTGGACGTTCGACGCGCCGCCCCTCGAGTACTGGCAGGCCCGCCACGGCTTCGCGGCGAGCCAGGAGTGGCTGGACCACCTCCGCCTGTCCTCGGTGCGCCTGTCCGGGTGCTCGTCGTCTTTCGTGTCGCCGGACGGCCTGGTCATGACCAACCACCACTGCGCGCGGGGGTGCATCGCGACGGTGTCTCCCGAGGACACCAACTACCTGCGCACGGGCTTCACGGCCGAAACCCGCGAGGACGAGGTCACGTGCCCGGGCATGTACGCGGACCAGCTCGTGGCCATCGAGGACGTCACGGAGCGCGTCCGGAGCCGGGTCACCTCCGCGGACGCCGCCGAACAGGTGGCCCAGCGGGAAGCCGCGGTGACCGAGATCCGGGGTGAGTGCGAGGAGGCCACGGGCATGCGCTGCCAGGTCGTGGCCTTCTACGACGGCGGCATGTACTCCCTCTACACCTATCGCCGCTACGACGAGCTGCGCCTGGTCTTCGCCCCGGAGCTCGAGGCCGCGGCCTTCGGGGGCGACCCGGACAACTTCACCTATCCGCGCCACGACCTGGACGTGTCCTTCCTGCGGGCGTACGAGAACGGCCAGCCGGTCCACCCCGACCACTGGCTGGAGTGGAGCGACGCCGGCGCCGCCGAGGGCGAGACCGTCTTCGTGGTGGGGAATCCGGGCTCCACGGGCCGCCTCCTGACGCTGGCCCAGATGGAGTACCTCCGGGACGTGGAGTATCCGGCGCGGATCGCCGACTACCAGCGACGCCTGGACGTCCTCCGCGAGCTCTCGTCGCGGAGCCCGGAGCACGCCCGCCGCTACGAGACGCAGATCCTCGGCATCGAGAACTCCTTCAAGGCCACCAACGGCTACCTTACCGGGCTCCTGGACGAGAGCATCATGGCCCGAAAGGAGGCCTTCGAGAACGACTTCCGGGGTCGTATCCAGGCGGACCCGGCGCTGGACGCCCGCTTCGGGTCGGCGTGGGACGAAATCGCCGGGGCCCAGCTGGAGATCGCCACCTTCGCCGACCAGGTGCGCTACTACGGTCTGGGCGGCTCGACCCTGCTGGACCAGGCGGCGAGCCTGGTGCGCCTCGCCCGGCAGGAGACGCTGCCGACGGATCTGCGCATGGACGCGCGGGCCCTCGAGCGGGCCCGGGAGCGACTCCTCCGGGACCGGCCCCTCGACCGCGACCGGGAGCGGCTGGAGCTCGCCTCCTGGCTGGCGGCGGCCCGCCGCGACCTCGGGGACACCGACCCGCTCGTGCGGGCGCTCCTGGGGCCACGGACCCCCGAGGAAGCAGCCGAGCAGTTCATCCGCGAGAGCCGGCTCGTGGACGCGGCGGAGCGCCAGGCCCTCCTGGACGGCGGGCTGACGGCGCTCCGCGCGTGCCCGGACCCCCTGGTCGCGGCGGCGCTGGAGCTCGCGCCCACGGCCGAGAGCTTCGACCGGCGGCGGGCCGAGCTCGCCACCGTCATCTCGGCCAACACCGAGAAGCTGGGCCGGGCCATCTTCGAGGCGTACGGAACGGCCCTCCCGCCGGACGCCACCTTCACGCTCCGCATCAGCGACGGCGTGGTGAAGGGCTTTCCCATGAACGGGACCATCGCGCCCTACAAGACCACCTTCTACAGCCTCTACGGGCGGAGCGCCGAGTTCGACGACCAGCCGCCGTTCCAGCTCACCGAGTCGTGGAAGGCGGCGGAGAGGCGGGTGGACATGAAGACCCCCATGAACTTCGTGTCCACGGCGGACATCATCGGCGGCAACTCCGGGAGCCCCGTGGTGAACACCGCCGGCGAAGTGGTGGGGCTGGTGTTCGACGGCAACATCGAGATGCTGCCCAACCGCTTCCTCTTCACCGACGAGGTGTCCCGCTGCGTGAGCGTGCACTCCATGGCCATCACGGAGGCCCTGGAGGTGGTGTACGGCGCCGGCCACCTCGTAGAGGAGCTGACCGGCGGCGGGCGGTAGGACCCGGCGGGCCGAGACCGGTTTGCGCGCGGTCCGGGGGGCCCCTCGCGCAGGGGGCTCCCCCGGGCCGGGGGCGGGGTGTGGCAGGTCCCGGCGGCGGAGGGCGCGGGCGGTCCACCGCTCCCTGGCCGCGGCGTTGCAGGGGTGGCGCATCCTGCCATCCGCCGACCCGGAATCCCATCGCATCGTTGGTTCCCCCATGGCCCCACGGCTAGTTTGCCGGGAGGAGGACGATGCGATGGCAACGAATCCCCAGAGACCGCGTTGGACGTACTCGGAGTTCGCGCGGCTGCCGGACACGGGGAGCACGCGTCAGGAGATCATCGCCGACCAGCTCGTCGTGACGCCGGCGCCTTCCCTTCACCATCAGAGGATCGCGGGCCGGTTGTTCGCACGGCTCTTCGAGTTCGTCGAGCGCCAGGAGCTCGGCGAGGTCTTCCCGGCACCGCTCGACGTGCTCTTCGGTGAGGGCGACTACATGGAGCCGGACATCGTCTTCGTCCGAAAGGAGCGCGCCGGCCACGTTCTCACCGACCGGGGCGTGGAGGGCCCTCCCGACCTGGTGGTCGAGATCCTGTCTCCCGCCACGGAGGCCCGGGACCGCGGCATCAAGCTCGACCGGTACCGGCTGTTCGGCGTGGGCGAGTACTGGATCGTCGATCCCGGTGAGCGGGCCATCGAGGTGTGGGACCTGAAGGACGGGGCCACGGAGCCCGTCCACTACGCCGGGGACGACCGTCTCCGTTGGGTGCCGGCCGGCGCGTCGGGACCGCTGACGATCCCGCTGCCGGAGTTGTTCGAGCGGCGATAGTCATGGATGGATTCCCCTTCGCGCAGGGCGATCCGTTGCGCTACCTGGCTCGTGCCAGCTCGGCCTCCAGCGCATCCCTCACGGCCACCGCCTCCTCCCGGCCCTCCACGGCCACCACGAGCCCCGCGCCGCCGAGCACCCGCGTGAAGTACACCGAGGTGCGGACCTGACTCCACTCGGGTGCGTCGGGCGGAAGCGTGAAGAGCAGATCCGGTGCGTGCTGAAAACCGGGACCGAATTCCCGCTCGACCGCCTCGAACGCCTGACGACCCTCGGGGTCCCAGGGAATCGGTCGCACTCGGAGAAGGCCCTTCTCCGAGACGAAGCGGAACCAGAGGTCGTCGGCGAGGACGGTGGTGTTCTTGGCGAGGATGTCGAACCGGAGCTGTGCCGCCTCGTGGAACCGCACGAGGTCGTCGCGAAGCGCCCGATTCCGGATCAGACGGAGGTTGCCGGTACTCAGCAGGTCGGTGTACGTCGGTTGGATGAGGCGCACGGTCTGACGTCCGACCAGGGGCGCCACCAGCGCCGCGGTCCCCTCTGGGTCGAGACTCTCCACGGGCGCCTGGAGCGCGCGGTACGCCTCGCTGGCCTGCGCCGTCTGCGCGCGCGTGAACGCGATGTAGCGGTCGAACTCGGCGATGGTGGCGTCCAGATCGCGCACGAGGAGCTCGAGGTAGACCGCCTCACTCGCACGATCCTCGCGAGCCTGCACCCACCCGTCGATCCCCAGGGCGAGAAGGATCCCCGCGACGATCAGGAACAGCTCCACGGCGGCCCTTCCGATTGCGCCGCCGGGGGCCTTTCTCAGGGACTGGCGTAGCCGGCTCACCCCTCTCCTCACGTCGGACTGACAAGGCCCTCCGGGGGTAGGATCTCACCCTCGGGGTCCCGCGCGCAACAAGGCGTCGGTGAGGCCGGGGCCCGCGCCTCTTCGTCCCAGACGCGCGACCGCCGCTCCGACGGGCGTGCTCTCGACCTAGTGCGGGAAGAAGTCTCCCGGCGCCCCAGTCCGAGAGCCGGTCACCCACGTGGCTGGCGAGCCCCTCCGCCATCGCCCGGAACGGAGGCGGCGTGGATCCCGGGACGCGGCAGTCGCCCCTGAACCTTGCCTCACCGGCGATGCCAACGATATGATGTGTATATCCATCAGTAATGCCGATGGAGCGCGTGATGATGGCTAAACGCATCGATCAGGGCACCGACCCGGAGATCATGGAAGCGCTGGGGCGGCGGCTGGCGGCGCTCCGGGCGGCCGCGGGCCTCAATCAGGCGGAGGTGGCCGAGCGGGCGGCCCTCGATCGGACCACGGTCTCCCGCGCGGAGCGGGGCGACAATCCCACCCTGCTCACCGTCGTGCGCCTGCTCCGCGTGTACGGCCGGCTACCGGCCCTCGACGCCTTCATCCCGGAGCCTGGGGTCAGCCCCATGGCCCTCGTCCGGTCGAGGAGGGGCGACGCGGATGGCTGAGGTCGTCGCCTTCGCCGAGATCCGCCTCTGGGGGCGGACGGTGGGCGGGGTGGTGGAGCTCGACGACGGGCAGGTGGTGTTCGAGTACGATCCCGGCTTCCAGACCTCCGGGCTGGAGATCTCGCCCCTCCACCTTCCCCTCTCCACCGAAGGCCCGGTCCGCTTCGAGGAGCTCGTCCGAAAGAGAGGCTTCCGGGGGCTCCCCGGCGTCCTGGCCGACGCGCTCCCGGACGCGTTCGGGAAGACCGTCATCCGCGCCTACTTCACTTCGCGGGGAGAGGTCGACAAGGCGTTCTCCCCGGTCCAGCACCTCCTCTACGTGGGCGACCGGGCCATCGGCGCCCTCGCGTTCGAGCCCGCCGAGGAGCTGCCGGGGCGGGCCGCGGAGGCCGAGGCCCTCGAGATCGCGGAGCTGGTGGCCGACGCACGCCGGATCATCGCCGGCGACCCGGACGTGACTATCCCGGAGATCTACCGTATCGGCTCCTCGGCCGGCGGCCAGCGCCCCAAGGCGGTCGTCCTCCACGACCCCGCCCGCGACGAGGTCCGGTCGGCCTTCGCCGGGGCGCAGCCGGGAGACGTCCCCTCGATCCTCAAGTTCGACGGCGTGGGTGACGGGTCCGGCGAACGCCGCCTCGGCGAGCCGCAGCCCTACAACCGCGTGGAGGCCGCCTACGCCCGCATGGCCCGCGCCGCCGGCCTGGACGTGGTCGACGTCTCCGTCCTGGAGAGCGCCGCGGGCCACGCCCACCTCCTCATCCCCCGCTTCGACCTCACGGAGGACGGCCCCCTCCACCAGCACACGCTCGGGGGCCTGCTCCACGTCGACTACCACGAGCCGGGGGCGAGCAGCTACGAGGAGTACCTCCGCACCATGCTCACCCTCGGCATGCCGCCCGCCGCGCTCGTCGAGGGGTACCGGAGGATGGTCTTCAACGTCCTGTCCGTGAACCAGGACGACCACGTGAAGAACCTGTCCTTCCACATGGACCGGACCGGCGCGTGGTCCCTGGCTCCCGCCTACGACCTCACCTTCGCCCGGGGCCGCGGCTGGACCTCCACCCACCAGATGCGGGTGGCCGACAAGCGCTCGGGCATCACCCACCGGGACCTCGTCGAGGTCGGTCGCACCTTCGGAATCCGCGCGCCGTCGCGGATCATCGAAGAGGTCCGGGAGGCCGTGTCGCGGTGGCCGGAGCTGGCGCGAGACGAGGCGGTGCCGCCGGAGGTCATGCGCCGGATCGAGGAGGCGCTGCGGGAGCGGGGTGAGGAGACGGCGGGATAGCCCGCGGAGACATCCGAGCCGACCGTCGCCCCGAGCGAGAGACGGCGGGGGACGGTAGGCCCCCGCGGGGGCCGGGGTCGAGGCACCCCCGGCCCTCCCGCCCTCACCGGACCGCCCCCGTCCGGTTTCACTCCTCCTCTCCGCCCAGCGCCTCCTCGACGATGCGGGCCACCTCGTCCGCGAGCTCTCCGCACCGCTCGAGGACCCCGTCGAGGTCGCCACGGATCTCGGCGTGGAACGCCTCGTCCTCGATGCTGGGCAGGTTGATGCGCACGTTGTACGCCGCCGCCCGGGCTCCGGCATGGGCCAGAAGGGCGCCGCTTCCCACGTCCGAGATCATGGCCGCGTCCGCCATGCGGGCCATCTCCACGCACAGCTCGAGGGCGTCGCGGCACTGCTCCACCGTCCGGAACGGGACCCGCGTGGCGAGCTTGTACCCCTCCTGCATGGCCTCGGCCCGGACCCTGCGCTCCTCCTCCGTGTCCTTGGCCATGCGCATGGCCTTGAGCACCTCGTCGAACGCCGACGTGTCCTCGTCCACGCCCCGCACCAGCGCGTCCTTGAGGGCCTGGGCGCGCTCGGCGACGGAGCACAGCTCGTCGTACTTCTCGTCGAACTCGCCCTTACCCACGGACAGGTTGGCCACCATGGACGCCAGGGCGGCCCCCAGCGCACCGGCCAGCGCGGCGACCGAGCCGCCCCCCGGGGCCGGCGTGTCCCGGGACACCTCGTCGACGAAATCCCAGGTGGTGCGTTGCACCAGGCTCCCGTCCACGGCAGGTATGCCCAGGACCTTTTCGGCCACGTCGAAGGGCGCGACGTCCCGCAGACCCATGGACTGGACCGCGGTCTCCATGAGGTCGGGCACGGGAATGCCCGTGGACTTCATCATCCGGCGTCGATAGAAGACGGCGGCACGACGGAGTGCCTCGTAGGGCACCACGCCCACGATCTCCGAGCCCGTGACCACGATGCCCCGCTTGCGGGCCTCCTCCCGCGCCGCTTCCAGCACCTCGTGGGGCGCCGACACGTTGTAGTTCGTCAGGTTCATCGAGACCTGGGCCCGGCCGTAGTCGTCGATGACCCATCCGATGCCCTTCACGTTCTTGAACAGCCCGTCCGTGAAGACGGGGCCGCCGGGGTCGTCGGGATCGATCTCCAGCTCCTCCCAGCGCCTCGCGAGGTCACCCCCGTGCACCTCCCGGTAGTGCTCCCGGAGCTCCTCGAAGGTGGCGCCCACGAAGTCGCAGGGGCCGCACGGATAGGTCCCGTCCCCGGCGAAGCGCACGACCTCGCCCTTGTAGTAGAAGGGCTCGGTATTGCCGACCCGCTTCCATCGCCCCCGCTCGCGGAGCGTGTACGCGAGCTCGTTGGCGTAGCGCCGGTCCGTGGTGTTCAGGTTCACGTTGTACGCGATGAGGAACTCCCGGGCCCCGACGGCGGTGGCTCCGGCCGACGCGTTCAGGGCGGCGGGTCCGAAGTCCGGGGCCCACTCGGGGTCCGCGAGCTTCTCGGCGAGTCCTTCGTACTGGCCGCTCCGGACGGTGGAGAGGTTCCTCCGCTCGTGCCTGGTGGCCGCGTGCTCGTAGAGGTACACCGGGATGCCCAGCTCCTCGCCGATGCGCCGGCCCACCCGGCGGGCGAGCTCGGCGCAGTCCTCCATGCTCACGCCGGCCACCGGGACGAAGGGCACCACGTCCGTGGCGCCCATGCGCGGGTGCTCCCCCTTGTGGGTGCGCATGTCGATGACCTCGGAGGCCCGCTTCACCGCACGGAAGGCGGCCTCGACCACGGCATCGGGGGCACCCACGAAGGTCACGACGGTCCGGTTGGTGTTGGCCCCCGGGTCCACGTCCAGGAGGGTGACACCCGAGACGGCCTCGATGGCGTCCGTGATCTCGGTGATGACGGCTCGGTTCCGTCCCTCGGAGAAGTTGGGGACGCACTCGACGATGGGTTCCATGGATCCTCGCTCTCTTCGCGCCGCGGCCGACCGACCGTCCGGCCACGGATGGGATGGGGCTTCGATCGGTTGATGCGACGCCAGCGTACGGGCGGCGCCGGAGGCCATGCAAGGCGGGCGGTGAGCCGCCCCCCGAACCCCGCTCGAGTCACCGTGGCGGTGGCGCACCACAGGGGTGAAGACCTCTTCTCCGAAGACCCGCTCGGGGAGCGCGGCCTCCACCCGCCCCCGCCCATCCGTCTTGCCCCCCTCCACGAGGCGTCGCATCGTTTCCATCGGTGGCTCTTTCGACGGAGCGCAGCCTACACGCGGAGCGG
>JASFUL010000223.1:0-8563 GCA_050050315.1 Gemmatimonadota bacterium | reverse complement strand
GCGGGCGGGGTGGGGCTGCCTCCGGTCAACCTAGGACCCGGAACACCGGGCGCGAAAGGCCCGCGGGAACGTCGAAGGGCTACGGCCCTCTCAGAGGATGAGGGCGAGGGGGAGCAACACCACGTAGCCGAGGACGAGGAGCAGCGGCGCGAGCGTGATGGAGCCCCGGGCCAGCAGCCAGTAGCCGAGGACCAGGCAGACGATGCCCGCCAGTCCGAGGATCGCGTTGATCTTCGAGAACTTGAGCGCCGCGCCGTCCTGCGGGGTGGAACTCACTTCGGCACCTCCAGCTCGAACTTGTCGACGTATCGCTGCAGCCTCGAGCGGGAGATGCCCAGGAGTCGGGCGCTCTCACTCTTGTTGCCCTCCGCCTGGTGCAGGACGCGCTGCACGTGCCGCGAGATCACGGCGTCGAGCTCCGTGACCTCCAGGTCGTCCTGGGCGGTAGCGGCCTCGGAGCCCGTCGCCCCCCCCGAGTCCTGGATGGGGAAGTCGACGCCCAGCGACAGGTGCTCGGGCCCGATGGCGCTCCCCCGGGCGAGGATGGCCGCGCGGGTGAGCGCGTTCTCGAGCTCGCGGACGTTCCCCGGCCACTCGTACTCCATGAGCAGCTTCATGGCGTCGTCGGAGATGTGCCGCACCGTCTGGTGGGTCTCCTGTCGGATCCGGGCCAGGAGGGCCGACGCCAGCAGGGAGATGTCGTCCCGGCGTTCCCGGAGCGGCGGCACCCGGATCTCGACCACCTTCAGTCGGAAATACAGGTCCTCCCGGAACTTGCCCTTCTCCACGAGCCGCTCGATGGGCTGGTGCGTCGCGGCGACGACCCGGGCCTCGGTGACCCTGGGCTCCTCGCCTCCGACCGGGTAGTACTTCCGCTCCTGGAGCACCCGGAGGAGCTTCGTCTGGAACTCGGGCGAGGTGTCCCCGATCTCGTCCAGGAAGATCGTCCCGCTACGGGCCAGCTCGAAGTACCCCTTCCGGCTGGACGTCGCCCCGGTGAAGGCTCCTTTCACGTGCCCGAACAGCTCGGACTCGAGGAGCGTGTCGGTGAGGGCCGTGCAGTTCACCGCGATGAAGGGCTGCTGGGCGTGGGCGGAGTTGGCGTGGATGGCCCGGGCGACCATCTCCTTCCCCGTCCCGGTCTCGCCCCGGATCATCACCGTCGCCCGGTTCCTGGCCAGGACCCCGATGAGCTTGTAGATCTCGATCATCCGGGGGTCCTTGCCGACGACGGCGTCGGCCGCCGACTCCTCGGACTCCTCTTCGGCCTCCTCCGCCTCCTCGGCCCGGGCTTCGCGGTTGAGCTCTTGCTCGCGGAGACAACGCTCCACCAACGACGCGACCTGCTTGAGGTCGACGGGCTTCACGACGTAGTCGAACGCCCCCGCCTTCATGGCCTCCACGGCCGAACTCATGTCCTCGTGCCCGGTGACGACCACCACGTCGACCAGGTCCATGGCCGACTTCACCTTCCGCAACAGGTCGAGCCCGTTCATACCGGGCATGCGGAGGTCGGTGATGATGACGTGGGGGTCCACCTCGCCGACCCTGCCGAGGGCGTCCTCGGCGCTCTCGGCGGTCGTGACGTCATGCCCGCTGTGCTCGAGCTTCTGTCGGAGTATGTCCCTGGCGTTCTCGTCGTCGTCGACGACCAGAATCCTGGCGCTCATCAAGCTCCCTCTGGTTCGGACCGGCGTGGGGGCTCGACCCCCGCTGGCGGCCGGATGTCGAGACGGTGGATAACCCCCGACCGGGACGAGGGATCCGGCACGTGGCTTGCATTGGGAGGACAGAGCCCGGCCCGGGCGAGGCGTCCCTCCCGGCAGGAGCCGCCATCCGGTGGATCGACGCGTGAACGGAAACGGCAGGACGGTGCTCCTCGTCGAGGACAACGAGGACAACCGCGTCGTCTACGCGACGATGCTGGAGCACCACGGTTACCGGGTGATGGAGACGGGGAACGGCGAGGACGCGGTGCGCCTCGCCGAGGAGGGCAAGCCCGATCTCATCCTCATGGACATCTCCATGCCCGGGATCGACGGCTGGACCGCGACCGAACGCATCCGGGCCAACCCTTCCACGCGCGACATCCCCGTCGTCGCGGTGACCGCCCTCGCCCTTCCCGAGCACCGGGCCCGGGCGGAGAGCGTGGATTGCGACGGGTACCTGACGAAGCCGTGTGAGCCACGCCGCATCCTGCAGGAGGTCCGGAGCCTGATCGGCTGATCGGCCGGTCGGCTCCACCGCGGGTCACGTCGTGTCCTCGCCCATCCAGTACGCCGGCCGATCCGGGGGCTCTTCCGCACGCAGTCGCGCCAGACGCTCGCGGTTCCGCCTCCGGCGCACCCGGACCATCACGAGCAGCGCCAGCGTCAGGAGGAGCCAGAACACGGCCGAGTGGGAGAGCACGTAGAGCCAGCCGTAGCGGGCCTTGGCCCATTCCCGCCAGTCCTCCTCCAGCTGCCCCGACGTGACGCCGTAGGTCGAGCGGAGGGCGTCCTCGAAGGACCCGCCGTCCTTCCAGCGCCGCAGCAGCACCGCGAGGCCACGCTCCCCGCTCTCGTCGACCAGGTACTCGATCACGGTGGCCGAGAGGAGGTAGGCCACGTCGGCCGAGGCCCGGTCCGCCGGCCACCGGAAGCTCAGCGAGTCGAGGGGAGGGGCCCGTCCCATCGCCAGCATGATCCGAAGCCTCCAGCCTTCGGTCGCGTCCCATCCCCCGACCCACTCGGCGTACCCTTCGGAGAACCAGCGCGGCACCCGGAGCGGATCCAACCACTGGTGCAGGCCCAGGTGGGCCCACTCGTGGGTCAGCACCCGTCGCGCCGCCCCCGGACCGGTCAGCGAGCTCTGCCACGCCGGCAGCACCAGCATCCGCCGGGACGGCACCGCCACACCCGCGCTCCACTCGGGCACCCGGCCGCCGACGAGGGAGTCGAACGCGACCTGATCCGGAGCCAGATAGGCCTGCACCCCCGACGGGATCGAGTCGGGGAGACCCGGGAGCGTGGGAAGGTCGAGGAGGAAGTCCAGGTAGGCCCGAGCCCGCACCGAGTCGCCAGGCGCGTAGAGGACCGTGACACGGCCCTGTTCGAGCGCCAGAAGCCGCCCCTGTTCGCCCCCCCCGGGCGAGCTCGCCGGCCCGCCCTCCATCGCCCACAGCCCGGCGATCGAGAGCAGCGGCACGATCGCGATCCCCGTCACGCCGGGAAGGTGGGGGCGGATCAGGCGGACGCGTCCACGAGCTCGAGCTGGCCCCGGACCGCCTCGTTCCCGGGGTTGAGCTCCAGTGCCCGACGCCAAAGCAGGCGCGCCACGTCGACGTCCTTGTCACGGTACGCGATGGTTCCGAGACGGACGTAGACATCGTCCCCCAGCCGGGGCTCGATCTTGACGGCCTTCTCGTAGTGCATGCGGGCCTGCTCGAGGTCCCCCCGGGCGTAGGCGTGATCGCCGAGGTTCTTGTGGGCCTGGGCCGGGGGGTGGGGCGTCTGGACCGCGCGTCCGTACAGCGCCATCGCCGCCTCCAGCTCGCCCCTGCGCTCGAGGACCGCCCCCGTGTTGACCAGGATGGGGCCGTTCTCCGGATAGTGCTGGAGTCCCTCCCTGCCCACCTGGACGGCGTATTCCTGCCGGTCCGCCATGCCCGCCGTGAGGACCGCGTACGCGTAGTACAGGGCCGACGGCCGCTTCACGCGCGGATGGGCCCGATAGCGCCGCAGCTCCTCCAGGGCCGCCTCGGTCGCGCCCTTCTCGAGCTGCACGATGGCACGGGAGAGCGCCAGGTCCGGGTCGTCCGGGCGGACTTCGAGGGCACGCTCCAGCACCTCGAGGGCATCGTCGTAGCGGTACATGAGCTCCAGGGCCAGCGCACGGTTCCGCAGGACCGCCCACGACTCCCGCCACTCCGGGGGCATCCGGTCGAAATACTCGAGCGCCCCTTCGGGCCGGCCCCTGCGGAATTGGATCAGACCGAGGCGGAAGAGGGCCCGGGGATGGGCCGGGGCGACCTCGAGGACCGCCTCGAACTCCCGGGTGGCGTCTTCGAGCATGCCGGAGCGGTAGAACGCGATCCCGATGTTCAGGTGCTCCTCCACGCGCCCGTCCACGGCAACGTCGCCCCCGCTGGCGGAGCGCATCCCGGCCTTGTCGATGAAGCCGGCCTGGAGGAGCCCGAAGGCGGCCTTCCCCACGTCGAACTCCACCATCCCCGACTCGCTCACCACGTCGTCCAGCGAGCGGGATCCGTCGATCAACGGCAGGATCTTCCTCTGGTCGTCGGTGAGCTCGAAGTCCTGACCCTCGGCGGCCTCCGACGGGTCCTTGACGACGTCCAGAACCACGTCGAAGGAGGGGATCTTCTTCTCGATCAGGCTCCACTCGTCGACCCGGCGGGCCCCCTCCAGCAGAAGGCTCTCCGCGGGGATGTCGATGAGGAACAGGCCCTCGTCCGGGGCCTGGCCGGCGTCGAAGTGGAAGGCCCCCGTGCTCCACGTGAAGAGGTGATACACCGCCTCGCGGATCTGGAGGGCGATGTAGCTCTCGAGCTCCTCTCTCGAGAGCGCCTCCTGCTCCACCAGAATCTCACCCAGCCGGCCCTTCCCACCCTCGGCTTGCGCGCGCATGGCCCGGGACAGGTCCTCGCGGCTGATGACCTCGTTCGTCACCAGAAGGTCCCCGAGTCGGTCGGGCCGGTTGAGAACGGACGCGTAGACGACCCGTCCTTCCCTGAAGTACACGTAGCCGAAGTTGGACCGGTCCGTCACGGTGAGACACCCCGTCTTCCGGCCCATGGCCAGAAGCTGGCAGATGTCCGCCAGACTGACGTCCTGGAGCGAGCCCTCGATGGCCATGGCTTCCCGTTACTCCAGATCCTCGACGAGCCGCTCCTGCATCTGCGGCCAGAACCAGACGACCTTCTCGTGGGTGGGCAACCACCGGAGCTCGCCCGGGCCCTGCTCGGCCCGGCCCGGGGTCGGGACCTCGCGGGACGGCTCCTCCGCCCCCCCCGAGGAGGACGGGGTGGCTCCCGTCCCCACGAGCGCCGGCTCTCCCATGGGGGGTGCATCGGAACGCGACGCGGCCGGTCCCGCGTCCCGGAGCTCCACGCCGGTGCCGACGACGTCCGCCGTCTCGGTCTCGCCCAATGCCGGGAGCTCGAGCTCGGCGGGACCGCCCGTCCCCCCGGGCCCCCCCACGACCTCCTCGGGCTCCCGCAGGGTGAGGTCCTCGGCCCCGGGGGGAAGCGTCGCCCCGGACACCTCCAGGACGAGACCCCCCTCGAAGCGCGATCGGAGACGCTCGTCGATCCCGCCGATCCGGGACGGGGGTCGGTCCGAGACGATCATCACCCGGGCCCCCCTGCGTTTGAGCGCCTCGAAGAGGTGGAAGAACTCGTCCTGGGCGCGCTCGGTGTCGGACAGCTTCTCCGCGCCGTGCACGAGAAGCAGGTCCACCGTCCACCACCGCTCCCTCCACGCGCCCGCCACTCCGGCCGACAGGGCCCGTATGAAGTCTTCGGCGAACTCCGGGACCGACACGACCGCCGTCTCCTCGTCCGGATGGGCCGCCCGGAAGGTCCTGCCCGTCGCCGCCATCAGCGCCTGCGGTCCACCGGGATCGGACGACCAGAAGAACAGCGGATTGTACTGGGGCTTGGCCGCGGTGACGAGCTGTTGGCTCGCCTTCAGCGCGAGGGGCTCGACGCGGCCCTCGAGGCCATCCAGGTCCGGCCCCGGCACGAGCACGGGGAACGGTCGGGTCCGCTCACGCACCGACGCCAGGAGAGCCTCGGCTTCCTCCAGCTTCTCCGGATCGTGAAGAAGCCCCTGGGCGGCCTCGGGCCATGGATTGTCCAGGCGGTCGAGCTCCCGGTCGATCTCCCGGAGCCTCACCACGTCCGCCTCGAACCCCTCCAACCTCTTCCGCCAGTTGGGAGGCTCCCTGGAGTCCTCGAGGAGGGTGCGCAGGCGTCGGGCCGAGTAGCCCGCCTGCTCCGCCGCCTCCGCCGCCTCACGCAGGGAGCGTCTCCACGGCTGTTCCTGGGCGCGGACCGTGTCCGCGAGGGTGCTGGAGATCTCGTCGAGAAAGCTCCCGAAGTCGTCCGTGGGAGGTCCTCCCTCACCCACCCCGGGCGTCTCCTCACCCATGAGCTCGGGAACCTCCTGGGGGTGGACGTCTCGCTGCTCCAGCTCCTGGATGGCGAGGATCCGGTTCAGCGCGCCCCCCAGCTCGCGCACGTTCCTGAAGGGGTAGCGGCCGAGGGCCTCGGCCACGCCGGGCTCGAGCGTCTGATTGCGCTCCTCGGTCTTCTTGTGGATGATCGCCACCCGGGTCTCGTACTCCGGTGGCGCGATGTCCACGATGAGACCGCCCGAGAAGCGCGAGACGAGGCGCGCGTCCAGCCCATTGATCTCGGCCGGAGGACGGTCGCTCGCCAGGACGATCTGGCTTCCGGAGGCGGTGAGCGCGTCGAGGGTCGACAGGAGCATCTCCTGCGCCTCGGCCTGCCCGGCGAGGAACTGCACGTCGTCGACGAGGAGGATGTCCAGCGCCCGGTACCTCTCCCGCAGCTCGTCCCGCCGTCCGGACTCGAGCGCGCCGGCGAGATCCTCGAGGTATCCCTCGAGAGCCTGGTACTCGACGGCGAGCTTGGGATTGGCCTTGCGAGCCTGGTGGGCCACCGCCCCGAGGATGTGGGACTTGCCGAGCCCGGAGGCGGAGTAGATGAACAGGGGGTTGTAGCTCTTCCCGGGAGACTCCGCCGCGCGCCGGGCGGCCGCCGACGCCAGCCGGTTGGCCGGACCGACCACGAACGCTTCGAACGTCAGCTTCGGGTCTAGCTCCGTCATCGAACGGTCGGCCGCCTCTTCCAGGTTGGGATGCCCCCTACCATCGAGCTGGAGAGGGGGCATCACGAGCATCCGCGGACGACGCCACCGGCGACATCCGGGTAGATTAACAGTATCGGGTGAGCAGAGTGGGAATAAAAGGGCCGTGCCTCGGCAGCCCCGGTGCTCACGGCTCCCCCCTGGCCCACTCGGCCACGGAGAGCAGATCGGCCGGAAGGGACACCCGGAAGCGCATGCGCTCGCCCGTGAGCGGATGATCGAAGGCGAGCCCCGTGGCGTGCAGGAACTGGCGCGGCGTGCGGCGAGCGAGCTCCCGGGCCCACCGCCGATGGGGTCCGCCCAAGCCCCGCTCCCACCCCGGGCCGTAGGTCTGGTCACCCACCACCGGATGCCCGAGGTGTGCCAGGTGGACGCGGATCTGGTGGGTGCGGCCGGTCTGCAGGGCGACGTCCAGAAGCTCCGCCGCCTGCCACCGCTCCCGCACCCGGACGCGCGTGATCGCGCGGCGCCCATCCTCCACCACCGCCATCCTCTTCCGATCCGCGGGGTCGCGTCCGATGGGCGCGTCGATCTTCAGCGGCTCCTCCTCGAGGTGGCCCCACGTCGCGGCGCGGTAGAGGCGCTTGACGCGACGACGACGGAGCGCGTCGGAAAGCCGTCGATGCGCCGGGTCGGACTTCGCCACGACCAGCAGCCCGGACGTGTCCTTGTCCAGGCGGTGTACGATCCCCGGCCGGAGCGTGCCCCCGATCCCGGAGAGGTCCTCGACGTGGTGCAGCAGCGCGTTCACCAGGGTTCCCGTCCGGTGCCCGGGCGCCGGGTGCACCACCATCCCGGCCGCCTTGTTCACGACGAGGAGGTCCGCGTCCTCCCAGACGATGTCGACGGGGAGGTCCTCGGGCTCTGCACGGGCAGGCTCGGGGGCGGGAATCGTGACCTCCACGGACGCCCCTCCCTCGGTGGGGTCGGACTTCGTCGGCACTTCACCGTCGACCCGGACCTGACCCGCCGCCACGAGCTTCTGGATGCGGGTCCTGGACAGGCTGAGCCGGCCGGCCAGCCAGACGTCGATCCGCTCACCGGCCTCGTCGGGGGCCACCTCGAGCACGACCGCCCGCCCGCCCTCTTCCGTCTTCCGATCCCGCCGTGCAGGCGTCAAGGCCCGTCAGGTCCCGGTCGACCCAGGGGCGCCGTCGGGCGCACGGCCCGCCGCGGGGGCTTCGGCCGCCGTCTCCGGGCGCTCCGCCTGCAGGAGGAGGATCAGGAGGATCGCCCCACAGGTGACGCTCATGTCGGCCACGTTGAAGATCGGCCAGCGCAGGCTGCCGAAGCCGACGTCCACGAAGTCGACGACGCCCCCGGGGTGGCGGATCCGGTCGAACAGGTTCCCCACGGCCCCGCCGAGGATCAACGCCAGGGCGACGAGACTGACCGGCCGGGCCGAGGGGGTCCGGCGCACCATCAGCACGATCACCGCGGTGGCGACCACCGTCAGCGCGCCGAAGGCGAACCGGGAGTGCGGGCCCAGGGAGATGCCGAAGGCGGCGCCGGGGTTGAGGATGTAGGTGAGACGCACGACGTCTCCCACCACCGGCAGGCTCTCGCCGAGCTCGAAGGAGCGCTGCACGAGCCCCTTCGTCGCCACGTCCAGCGCCAGCACGGACGTCGCCACGCCCCCCACCAGGAGCGGCTTGTTCACGACCCCTCCGGCC
>JASFUL010000222.1:0-8566 GCA_050050315.1 Gemmatimonadota bacterium | reverse complement strand
CCGGCAGGGGAGCGAGCTCCTGTCCCTGGTCCCGAGGGAGGCCATCCGGCCGCTGTATCGTGCCGCCCTCGCTCGGCGTGGCGACGGGCCGGCGGAGGAGGCCGGCGGGCCCGAGGAGAACGCCGTAGGCATGGTGGTGGGCTTCTGCGCCGATCTTCTTCCGCTCCCGCCTTTCGACGTCTGGCTGGCCGACTTCGAGGCCCACCGGGCGGCCCATCTGGACGAGGCGGGCGACTGGAGCTCGGCGGCTCCGGACGGACCGGTCACCGTCGAGATCCGCCGGTTCCCGGACCCCGGCGGGCGCACCTGGTACGCGTCGCTCGACGTGCGTCGGGCGACCGGCGCGTGGCGCGGCAGCGTCGCCTTCCACACCGAGGGCGACCGACGCGTCTTCCGGACCGGCGAGGTCTTCCGGGAGGTCGATCCCACCGCGGTGCGCTCGCGATTCCTCGACTTCGACGTTCCGACCCTCCAGGCCTTCCTCCGTTCGGTCCTTCCCTGACCGGTCGCTGAAGAGCGGCGGGGGGCCCGTCGCGGGCGCCGCCCCGCCCAGATGTCCCATGCCGAGGTCGGAGTGGGTCCGCGGGACGTCGAGCCCTTCAGCGAGAGCCACCGGGGACCGCGCCGGCGCCGCTCCGACGTTCGCGCCCCCCGTCGGGAGCCCTTTCTTTCGGATGTGGCATTTTTGTAAAAAATCGCCGACCGTCCTGCCCCCACCTTTCAGGAGCCTTGATCCCCAAAGGCCCCGCCGCTCTTGACTTTCCGGACATGATTTTCGAAAAACTCGCGGCTCTTCCGGAAGTGAGGAACAGCTGGATTCGCTGCCCGTACGATTCTCGTAAGTTGTTGGGAGACAATATTTTACGGAATACGACGCTGAGCGGGACATGTCAGGGAGGAACCTTGCGTCCGGAAAAAAGCCCCCGTATTCTTCGTCTCGCCTCACCGCGAGGACGGACGATGGGGGGACGCGGCGGCTCGGTAACGGCGCCTTTCGGGTCCCTCGACGAAAAAACCGAAATCAAACCGTAACCATCCAGGGGTCTGCGCATGTGGGAGACGCGGTCCGTGCAGCTGAACGTACGCCTGCCGAGGGATATCGCCGCGCAGGCCGAAGAGGTACAGAAGACGGACCCGGAGTTCCTCAGCCGCGTGGTTCTCTACGGTCTCACGCGACGGTCGATCTACCGACACCTGCGGGAGCAGAACGAGACCGGCGACCGAGCCGACCAGGTGGTCCATCACGTCTAGAGTGGGCGGCTGACTGAAGCCCGATCGCGCCGGCGGCGGCGGCGCCGCTCTCGGCCCGTCACAGCCTGGCCGATCCCCCGCGTCGCTCCCCGTCGGCGTGCGCCTCCGCGGGCGTTCTTCGACGCGGTGGGTGCGGCCCGGGCCGCACCCACCGCGCCCGCCAGCGCTTGCGCCCGGACCGGATCTGCCACATACGTAATGCGGTCTCGAATGGGTTCCCGGACGCGGGAGCCCATTCGGTGCATCCACGCGTCATCGGAGGCACCGCTTGCCGAACGCAGGACCGGACATGCGCCGGAAGGACGGGCACGAGGACGAGAGCCTCGAGATCCTCAGGGCGAAGTACCACGACTACTGCTCCGCCCAGCTCGCCGACCTTCTTCTGTATCTGTCTCCGGACGAGATCTACCTCCTCGCGCAGAGAGCTTCCCGTGACGAGGGCGACCTCCACCCTCCCTCGTACGAGCAGATGGTCGCGAGCGCGACGGCGTGGCTCTCCCGCAAGGTCGTGCTACCTCCCTTCGAGATCTGGCTCGAGGACTACCGGGCCCACCCCGAGCGCTACGAGGCCTACTTCATGGGCCTCTGGAAGTCGGAGCTGAAGGCCCGGACCGACGGCTGACCCCGTCCCTCAGAAGGGCAGGTCGTCGTCAGGTTCGGTGATCGGCGGGCTCGGCCGCCCACCGCCTCCGCCGCCGCTCCCGCCACCGCCACCGCCACCGCCGCCGCTCCCGCCTCCGTAGCCGCCCCCTCCGAAGTCGCCGCCACCGCCGCGGCCGCCGAGCATGATCATCTCGTTGACCACGATGTCGGTCCAGTAGCGTGTGTTGCCCGTGTCGTCGGTGGTCTGGCTGTATTCGATCCGACCCTCGACGTAGAGCTGGTCTCCCTTGTTGACCCACTGCTCGACGATGTCCGCGAGGCGGCCGAAGAACGTGAGGCGATGCCACTCGGTGCGTTCCTGCTGCTGACCGCTCCGGTCCTGGAACGTTCGGTTGGTGGCCAGCGACACCTTCCCGACCCGCGAGCCGCTCGATGTCGCCCGGATCTCCGGGTCGCTTCCGACGTTTCCGATCAGCGTGACCTTGTTGAGGGACCGGCTCATTCCAGGGGGCTCCCTGCGTGGGGTTCTCGGGTGTTCTCGAAGGGTGTTCGAGGGACGTCCGTCCAGCGGCGCAATGTAAGGGACCGCGGGGGACATTTCCATCGCGGAACGCGCCGGTCCCCGGAGGGTTCGGACGGGGCGGAGGGCATCGATCACCCACGACGAGCGGAAGGGGCCATGAGCGACGACAGCCTGGTGCGTACGGAGCGGGACGACGGTCTGGCCATCGTCACCATCGATCGCCAGGAGAAGATGAACGCGCTGAACCCGGACGTGCTCTCGGCGCTGGGCGAGGCGTTCGACGGCCTTCGGGACGACGGCGAAGTCCGCGGTGTCATCGTCACCGGGGCGGGAGAGAAGGCCTTCGTGGCCGGCGCCGACATCGCCGAGCTCGCGAAGATGAGCTCACTCTCGGGCGTCGAGGTGAGCCGGCAGGGCCAGGACGTGTTCGCCGCCATCGAGCGCTTCCCGAAACCCGTCCTGGCCGCCGTCGGGGGGTACGCCCTCGGGGGCGGGTGCGAGCTGGCGCTGGCCTGTCACCTCCGGGTGGCGAGCGAGAACGCCCGCTTCGGCCTTCCGGAGGTGGGTCTCGGGATCATCCCGGGCTATGGCGGGACGGTCCGTCTCAGCCGGATCGTCGGCCTCGGAAGGGCCGTGGAGATGACGCTCACGGGCGAGATGGTCGGCGCCGCGCGCGCGAGGGAGATGGGGCTCGTGAGCTCCGTGGTGCCCCGGGACGAGCTGCTCGACCGCTCCCGGGACCTGATGCGGAAGGTCACCAAGAACGGGCCGGTCGCGGTGCGGATGGCGCTGGAATCGGTCTACCGGGCGCTGGACGCGTCGGGCCGGGACGCCATGACCTTCGAGTCGATCCTCTTCGGCCTGCTGGCTTCGACCAAGGACATGAAGGAGGGGATGAGCGCCTTCCTGGAGAAACGGAAGCCGGACTTCGAGGGCCGCTGAGTCGACGGACGGAGGCGGGGGCCGACGGGTCAGCCCCCCGCGCTCCCGCCGTAGTGGATCCGGTTCAGGTCGAGGTCCCACTCGATCACGTCGCCCCTGGAGAGAGGGAAGGGCCGGGACACGATGTTGCGGGATCCGACCGGGTCGCCCATCAGCCGGAAGGTGTCGCCCCACGACAGGTTCTCGACCGTGAAGGAGCGGCGCTTCTCGAGCGTGACGGTTCCGAGCCTCACGCGCACCCCGCTGGACGGCTCGAGGTAGACCGTCATCTCGCTGATCGCGGTGTTCCGGTTGTCCACCACGATGAGGGCACGATTGGCCCCACGGAGGCTCCGATCGAAGGGTGACTCGGCGCGACCGCCGGAGCAGGCCGCGACCGCGATCGAAGTCGCGAGGAGCCGGGCGGTGGTGCCCCGGGGAAGAAATCGCCGTCGCATGGGAGGTCTCCGGTGGCGGGAGAAAGGGGGGCCGATTCCGTCGCGACCCCGGCGATGGCCCGTATGTTCCGACACGGATGAAAACCCTTATAGCCCAAGGACTTTCAGGGTCCCGCCCCGGGGTGGCTGCGGGAACCCCACAATGTTAAATTCTCTCATGCCGAAAGGGTTCCTCCGCAGCCGCCGCCCGTGCATCTGAGCAGGGTCGAGTTGCGGCACTTCAGGAACCTCGGTCGCCAGGAGCTGGAGCTACCGCCCGAAGGCGTGGCCATCGTCGGGGCCAACGCCCAGGGGAAGTCGAATCTCCTGGAGGCCATCTACTACCTCGAGACGTTCCGCTCGTTTCGTGGGGCGCGGGACGCGCAGCTCGTCGCCTTCGGGCAGGACGTCTTCCGGGTGGAAGGGTCCCTGGACGTCGGGGCGGACGGGGCGACGCCGGACGGACGGCGCGGCGCGAGGATCGCGGCGGCGTACGAGCGGCGTCGGCGCCGGAAGAAGGTCACGGTGGACGGCACGGAGCCCGACCGCCTGGGAGATGCCCTGGGTCGCCTGGGCGCGGTGGTGTTCTCACCCGCCGACGTGGCGCTGGTGAGCGAAGGACCGTCCGAGCGGAGGCGGTTCCTGGACATCGTGCTGTCGCTGAACGTGAAAGGGTACCTGCGTGCCTTGCAGCTCTTCAGGCAGGTCCTCTCCCAGCGCAACGCGACGTTGAAGGAGGACGACTCGGGGGCGGTCGTGCGCGCCTGGGACGCCCAGCTCGTCCGTTCCGGGGCCGAGGTGATGGCGACGCGCCGCCGGTGGGTGGCGGACCGGTCCGAGGCCTTCGAGCGGTACTACGACACGATCTCGGGCGGGGCGACGGCCCGCATGAGGTACAGGCCGAACGTGGAGCCGTCCGGGGGCGACGCCGATGGGCCGGAGGCCGTGGAGCAGACGGCCGCCGCGTACCGCGAGGCGCTGGCGGCGTCGGCCGAGACGGAACGGCGCATGCGGACGACCATGGTCGGCCCCCAGCGGGACGACCTGGCCCTCACGCTGGAGGGCGACGAGAGGGATCTCGACGTCCGCGACTACGGCTCGGGCGGACAGCGGCGGACGGCGGCCCTGGCCCTGCGTCTGGTGGAGGCCGCCACGATCCGGGACGCCCGGGGGCGGGAGCCCCTGGTCCTGATGGACGACGTGTTCGCGGAGCTGGATCCGTCGAGGAGCGAGAGGATCCTCCACCTCATCGAGCGGGAGGAGACCGGACAGGTGATCCTGACGGCGCCGAAGGAGAGCGACGTCCGGATCCGCCGGGACACCCTGCCGAGGTGGCGGATCGAGGGGGGCAGGATCGAACGGTGAGCGACAGGGACGGACCGGTCCGCGTGGGGGACCTGCTGGACCGGGTGCTGGAGAGGAAGGGCGTGCGGTCCCAGGTGCGGCGGATGGCCGTGCTGGAGGACTGGGCCGAGAGGGTCGGTACGGGCATCGCCCGGGTCACCCGGCCCCGGAAGCTCGCGGAGGGGACCCTCTTCGTCGAGGTGCGCTCGAGCGCGTGGCTGATGGAGCTGAACATGATGAAGGGCGAGATCCTCGCCCGACTGAACGAGGGCAGGGAGGAGGGAGACGGTGTCGACCGGATCGTCTTCGTCCTGGCGGAGACGGAGTAGGCGGGGGAGGAGCCTCTCCCGTGATCAGCGCAACCCCCGAGGGGACACGTAGATGGCGGAAAAGAAGAAGGGGAGTAAGGGCGGGCTGACCGGCCAGTACACCGCCGGCCAGATCCAGGTGCTCAAGGGCCTCGAGGCCGTCCGGAAGCGTCCGGGCATGTACATCGGGTCCACGTCGGCCCGGGGGCTCCATCACCTCGTCTACGAGGTCGTGGACAACTCGATCGACGAGGCGATGGCGGGCTACTGCTCCGAGGTGACGGTCACCATCCACGCCGACAACTCCGTCACCGTGGAGGACGACGGGCGGGGCATCCCGGTGGACGTGCACCCGACCGAGAAGCTGCCCGGCGTCGAGCTGGCGATGACGGTCCTTCACGCGGGCGGCAAGTTCGACAAGAGCACGTACAAGGTCTCCGGAGGGCTGCACGGCGTCGGCGTGAGCGTGGTGAACGCGCTCTCCGAGGTCCTGGAAGTCACCGTCTGGCGGGACGGGCGGAAGTACCACCAGCGCTTCGAACGGGGGCTGAAGGTCAAGGAGCTCGAGGATCTCGGGCCGGCGAAGGGGACCGGCACCACCGTCACCTTCCTCCCCGACCGGGAGATCTTCACCGAGACCATCTACAACTTCGACACCCTCTCCAACCGTCTGCGCGAGCTGGCGTTCCTGAACAAGGGGCTCAGGATCCGCCTGGTCGACCAGCGCGCGAAGGACGCGACGGTGGAGGAGTACCGCTACGAAGGAGGCCTGGCCGAGTACGTCCAGTTCCTCCGGGGCTCCCGCAAGCCCCTCCACGACGAGGTGATGTACTTCGAGGCCAGCCGGGAGGAGGCCGAGATCGAGCTGGCCATGCAGTACGACGATGGCTTCAGCGAGAACACCCACACCTTCGTCAACAACATCAACACCCACGAGGGCGGCACGCACCTGACCGGGTTCAAGGCGGCGCTGACCCGCACCATCAACGACTACGCGCGCAAGAACAACCTGTTCAAGAAGGACGAGAGCCTGTCGGGCGACGACGTCCGGGAGGGCCTCACCGCGGTGCTGAGCGTCAAGGTCATGGAGCCCCAGTTCGAGGGGCAGACCAAGACGAAGCTCGGCAACAGCGAGGTGCGGGGGGCGGTCGAGGCCGCCGTCAACGAGCAGCTCGGCATCTTCCTGGACGAGAACCCCAGGGCGGGGAAGGGCATCGTCGACAAGGCGCTGCAGGCGGCCCGGGCCCGGGAGGCGGCCCGCAAGGCCCGGGACCTGGCGCGCAAGAAGAGCGCCCTGGAGAGCGGGGTGCTGCCGGGCAAGCTGGCCGACTGCTCCCTGACCGAGGCCAGCATGTGCGAGCTGTACCTGGTGGAGGGTGACTCCGCCGGCGGTTCGGCCAAGATGGGCCGCGACCGGCAGTACCAGGCCATCCTGCCGCTCAAGGGAAAGATCCTGAACGTGGAGCGGGCCCGGATCGACAAGATCCTGTCGAACGACGAGATCCGCGCCATCATCACCGCGGTGGGCACGGGCATCCGCGAGGAGTTCGATCTCGAGAACGCCCGCTACCACAAGATCATCATCATGACCGACGCCGACGTGGACGGCGCGCACATCCGGACCCTCCTGCTCACCTTCTTCTTCCGCCAGATGCGTGAGCTCGTGGAGGCCGGCTACGTCTACATCGCCCAGCCGCCCCTCTACCGCATCCAGAAGGGCAGGTCCGAGTACTACGCCTACAACGACGACGAGCGGGAGGAGTACCTGCGCCGCCTCACGAACGGCAAGGGCGAGCAGGCCCGCGGCGTCTCGATGCAGCGCTACAAGGGCCTGGGCGAGATGAACCCGGACCAGCTGTGGAAGACCACCATGGATCCGGACTCCCGCACCATCATGCAGGTCCAGATCGAGGACGCGGCCATCGCCAGCCAGCTCTTCGACCGCCTCATGGGCGACGACGTGGAGCCCCGCCGCGAGTTCATCGAGAAGAACGCCAAGTTCGTGAGGAACCTGGACGTCTGAGCGGCGACTGGGGGGCGGTCCTCGAGTGGGACGGCGGCGGGAGCGACCCGGCAGGTTCAGTCGCGACCTTCTGGACGCCTCACGCCGGTCTCCATCGCTACCTTCGGCTCCACCTCCTGGGTCTCGTGGAGGCCCGTCTCGGGCGGAGTGGCGCGGCGCTGGGGCGGGCCGAGGAGCTGGAGCGGATGGACGCCACGCCGGAGACAAGAGAGTATCTGCAGGACCTGGCCATCGTCGTCCGGGCCGAAGTCGCGCGGGAGGGGGACGGTGCCGGACGCGCCCTGGAGATCCTGGAGAAGGCCCCCCTTTGGACGCGCCACCCCCTGGACGAACGGATCTCCCCGCTGGTGGGCCACTACTACCCCGTCTTCCTGCGCGGGGAGCTACTGCGGGAGATGGGCCGCCTGGAAGAGGCTCTCCGCTGGTATCGGCCGTTCGAGATGACCGTGCAGGTTCCTCCGGCCACTCTCGCGCTCCACCGGCGTAGGCAGATTCTCCGTCAGCTGGGGGACGAGCAGCGGGCCGGCAAGCTGGCTGACCGGGTTCGAGAACGATGGGCGCGAGCGGCTCCGGCGCTTTGACCAGGAGCACCGAAGCGCCACCTCAGCAGAGCCCTTCCGCCGACATGCCCTCCCGCCCCGTCCGGCCCCATCCCACGCACTTATTCCCGGAGGGGGCGCGATGATAACGGCCAGATACCAGTGATGGCGACTCCGTCCCCGGCAGGTCCGACGGCGGTCTGAGCGGTCCTGCGCCTGGTGTCACTTCGGCCGGTAATCCGGCTCCTTCGTGATCTGCGCGATGGCCTTCACCTCGATCTCCAGGAGGTTCGGACCCCGCTCGACCACGAGATCGACCTGAGGGCGGCACGAGTGGGAGGGTCCAACGGGTCGGTCCTGCAACCTTTCGTCGACACCCCCTGTCTACGGAGGAGAGAGATCATCGAATTTCGATGATCGATTCTCGATGATCCCGGATACGGAGACAGGCCGATGGACTCGAAGGACGCCGGTTCATTCCTCCCGCTCACGCCTGTGGCGTTCCATGTGCTGGTCACCCTTCACGGGGCCGTCAGCCACGGATACGCCATCAAGCGCCTCGTTGAGGAACGCACCGACGGAGTCGTGCGCCTGGGGGCCGGCACGCTCTACCACGC
>JASFUL010000221.1:0-8577 GCA_050050315.1 Gemmatimonadota bacterium | reverse complement strand
ACGATCGTGGTGCCGAAGCTCGCCCGGAGCTGCAGGATGAGATCGTCCAGCCGGCTCGCCGTGATGGGATCCAGGCCGGACGACGGCTCGTCGAAGAAGAGGACGTCGGGATCCATCGCCGTCGCCCGGGCCAGGGCCGCCCGTTTGCGCATCCCGCCGCTGATCTCGGAGGGGTACAGCGACTCGAAGCCCCGCAGACCGACCAGCGCGAGCTTGAGGGAGACGACCTCGGCGATGCCCTCGGCGTCCAGGCTCGTGTACTCCTCCAGGGGCAGCGCCACGTTCTCGGCCAGCGTCAGGCCGCTCCACAGGGCACCGTTCTGGTAGAGGACGCCCATGCGCCGGAGCATGCGCCTGCGGGCCGCCTCGTCCGCACCTCCGAAGTCCTCTCCCTCGAACAGGATCGTTCCCCGATCGGGCGTCCGAAGCCCGACCAGGTGCTTGAGCAGCGTGCTCTTCCCGCTGCCGCTTCCCCCCATGATCACGAAGATCTCGCCCCGCAGGACCTCGAAGCCCAACTCCCGCATGACGACGAAGGAGTCGTACTTCATGGTCAGCCCTCTCACCTCGATGGGCGCCGGTTCCGGCGTCGTGACTCCCATCAGATGTTCAGGAGGACGGCCAGCCAGTCGATCACGGCGTTCGCCCCGATGATGAGCGTGATGCCCAGCACCACGGCCGACGTCGCGGACCGGCCCACCGCGCCGGCGTCTCCCCCGGTCTGCATGCCCTTCATGCAGCCCGCGAGACCGATGATCAGGCCGTAGACGGTCCCCTTGAAGACGCCGAGAAGCGCGTCGGAGAGCGTCACCGCGGTGAGCAGGCCGGTCACGAACTGGACGGCGGTGACGTCCAGCAGGGCGAGGGCGACGACCAGCCCTCCGAGAACGCCGATGAAGCCCGCATAGATCGTCAGCAGGGGCATCATCACGAGGAGCCCCAGGACACGGGGCAGGACGAGGTGGTCGACGGGGGAGATGCCGAGCGTCCGGTATGCGTCGATCTCCTCGGTGATCTTCATGCTGCCGAGCTCGGCGGCGAAACCGGCGCCGGTTCGGCCGGCCATGATGATGCCGGTCATCAGGGCGGCCATCTCCCGCAGCACGCCGTAGCCGACCAGGTAGGACACGTAGTAGCCGGCTCCGAAGCGGCGCAGGACGACCGCTCCCAGGAAGGAGATGATCATCCCGATTAGAAAGGCGATCAACGTGACGATGGGCAGCGCCCCCGAGCTGTTCGATTGCGCCACGACCCAGAAGTCCCGCCAGCGGAGCCGGAACCGGCGCAGGCCCCACCGGGCGAAGCTCCGGATCACCTCTCCCAGGAAGGTGACCGACGCCAGGAGCGCCTCGTAGCCCGACAGCCCCCTCGTCCCGAGACCGGCGACGAGGGAGAGGTCCTCGTCCTCCCCGCCGACCTCCTGGTCCGGCACCGCCCGGGCGAGCTCGAGGAGACGCACGATCCCCGCCGGCAGGCTCTCGTCCCTGAACTCGAGGTCGTGGGCCTCGCAGTAGCCCATGGCCTGAACGAGGAAGATGAGCAGGCTGCTGTCCCACGCCCCCAGCCCCGTGGTGTCGAAGTGGACGGCGCGGGCGGGGGGGTCCGACGGTCCTTCGTCGACGAGGGTGCCGAACCGTGGGGTGACGTGTTCGAGCTCCCAATCGCCGGACAGACCGACGATCAGCGCGTCGTCCTTCCAGTGCATGTCCACCTGGCTGGGAGTCAGAACGAATCCGCGATCGTGAGTCATGGAAGCCGTCGCGGCCGCTGCCCCGACCGGCCCGGGAGACGGCGGTCCGGAGGGGGAAGCCCGACGAGAGGAGGGTGCGAAGCTCCGGCTCGTCGTGGAGCCTCACGATGAAGGTACCGGGGGAGGAGACCGGCAGGTATCGGTCAACCGGCTGACACGTGCCGTGCGGCTCGAGCGGGGGATGGGGCGGCGAGTCGATCCCTCCAAAGGACTAGTCCTCGGACAGGCTTCTCGAGTCTGGGCGTGGGCGTAGTCTCGTCCGGGCGGTGAGGTCGACGGCCTCGTCCACCGGGAGTCGGCCCTCGCGGTCGATCCTGCCGCGCAGGGAGCCCCCCTGACCCAGGGCCACTGGGCTTCCCTCCTCTACCAGCGGCTCGTCCCCTCCCTCGGCCAGTGCCCACACCTCGATCGTCTGCCCGTCCGGGTCGATGACCCCGTACTCGGGCACGCCGTGGATCCGGTAGCGAGGACGAGCGCCTGGAGGAGGAGGCCGACGACCTCGACCGGATGCGGTGAGGGGGCGGACATCGGATTCCAGGGCATGGACATGTTCGAGCCGCGGGGGCTTCGGCTGCTCGACGCGTACTGCCTGGCGGTCGGCGTTTGCGGGGCCTCGGACGAGGTCGTCATGGCCGAGGATCCCGCGAAGGCCGCCGCCCGCGGGGGACGCGGGTTGCCCGGCAACCTGTCGCTGTTCGCCTCGAGGCTCCCGGGCCCGGACGGCCGCCGCAGGATCTCCAGGATGCGCGGGTGTCCGCCCCGTCCGGAGGAGCTCGGCCCTGTCGAGGAGCTGGTGGGTCACTGGCAGATCGGTTATCCCGACGAGGAGGGGATGATCGGCGGTCCCCGTCGCTCTGCGTTGCACCTGCGCAGGGACGGCTCGTACCTGTGGGACTCCCCACTCTCCTGGGCTCGGCCGGATGGAGAGTGGGGAGTCGTTCGCCGGGGGCCGGGCATCCACGGGATCTTCGTCGAGACGCCCGACGGAGAGACGATCGAGCACTACCTGGTGATGACGCAGATCGTAGCGGAAGCTCCTCCGAGGATGCACTGGCAGCTCACCCGGTGGGAAGCGGTGGTCTTCGCCGACCGGGTGCTGGTGGCCGACCGGCCGGAGGAGTCTGGGATCCCGGGGTGACACCCGGTCGTGCCGGGCGGCGATCGCGCGTGGGGCGTGCACGGTCGGCTTCCACCGTCGAACGACCACCCAGCGGAGGACATCGGATGGAACAGGGAGGGCGAGAGTGAACCTGCACATCGGGGACGCGCCCGGGTTGGTCGCGTTCGTCCGGGAGGCCGTGGACGCCGAGGCTCGGCGGGTCCTCCGGGTCGAGGGGGCGGACGTGGTGGAGGCACGCGGTCGGCTGTTCTACCGCGTGCCCGGCGAGGACGCGGTGGGAGGCCCGTTCGGGTCCCTGGCCGCGCTGATCCGGGCGGTCGGGGACCGTGATACCCGCGTCCGCGGCCCCGCGGAGGAGTGGACGTGGCGAGGGTCGCGATTCCGTCTCGACGGGAAGGACGTGGACGTGCTCGAGGGTCACGAGCCGGCCGGCGGGGTAGCCCTGTCCGCCTCGACCGATGACCGCGGTGGCTGCCCCTTCTGCCACCTTGCCGAGGATCGCCTCGTCGCCACGTCCGACCACGGCGTCGCCATCCACGACGCCTTTCCCGTCGCCGAAGGCCACGCGCTCGTGCTCCCGCGCCGCCACGTCGCCAGCCTCTTCGACCTTCCGGAGGAGGCGCGGCAGGAGCTCTGGCGTCTCGCCGCCGAGGTCCGCCGGCTCCTGGCCCGGGCCACCGGGGCCACCGACTTCAACGTCGGCGTGAACGACGGCCCGGCCGCCGGGCAGACCATCCCCCACGCGCACATCCACGTCATCCCCCGGCGCCCCGGGGACGTGGACGATCCCCGCGGGGGGATCCGGTGGGTGCGACCGGGCCGGGCCGTCTACTGGGAATGATCGGGCGCGTCGGCCCGCCACCCCCGGAGCGGCAGATCGACTTCCTCCGGCAGCTCCAGCGGCTGCTGGACGAAGGCTCCTTCGTCGCCACCTACAAGTACGCGCTGCTCCACGCCCTCGCGGACCTGTGCGTCAGGGAAGGAGACGACAGCGGGGCCGCGCTGACCCTGGACACGCGCGACATCGCCGAGCGGTTCATCGAGCTGTACTGGCGCCAGAGCGTGCCGTTTCCCGCGGGCGGGGACCTCGAGGTCCTCCACCAGAACACGGGCCGCCAGGCGGCCGTCGTGCGCGAGCTCCACTATCCCCTGGCGCCGCTATCCGACCGACCTGGGCCACAACTTCGTCCTGGCCCACGCTCGGTGTAACGCGAGGAAGGGAGATCGGCTCGCGGCCGAGCGGCACCTGGCGCGGTGGCGGGAGCGGAACGTCGAGCACGGGGCGTTGCTCGGCGAGAGGTTCGACCGGGCGGGGGTGATCCACGACCTGCCCACGACGTGGCAGATCGCCCGGTGGGCGTACCGCCAGGTGGAGGTGGCGGAGGGGCAGGTATGGGTGGAGGGGTCGGTGCTGGAGCCGCTGGGAGGGGGCTGGGAGGAGACGTTGCCGGGCGCCTCGCGCGCCTCGTAGGCGGGAGGTCGTTGACGTCGAAAGTTATACCAAGGTATGATATAAGTATGAAGACCGCGATCTCCCTACCCGACGACCTCTTCGAGTCGGCGGAGGCCCTGGCTGAGCGGCTGGGCATGTCCCGGAGCGAGCTCTACGCGACGGCCGTGGCGGAGTACCTGGCCAAACACCGCGGCGAGGACGTCACGCGCAGGCTGAACGAGGTCTACGCCGAAGAGCCCAGCGGCATCGACCCGGCCCTGAGGTCCGCCCAGGCCCGAAGCGTGAGCTCGGGGGAGTGGTAGTCCAGCGCCGCGAGATCTGGTGGGCGGAGCTGGATGAGCCACGGGGTTCGGAGCCGGGCTTCCGGCGTCCCGTCCTGGTCGTGCAGGCCGACGCCTTCAATCGCAGCAGGCTGCGAACGGTCATCGCCGTGGTCCTCACCTCCAACGTCCGGCTCCTCGACGCGCCCGGGAACGTGCTCCTGGGGGCCGGGGCCACCGGACTCCCCAGGGACTCGGTGGCCAACGTCAGCCAGGTGGTCACCCTCGACGAGGACTTCCTGATCGAGCGCGGCTGCCGGGTCACGCCGAAGCTGATGGCTCGGGTCGAGCAGGACTGAAGCTCGTGCTCGACCTCTAGTCCAGGAGGACCTCGATCGGCGGTACCTCGGTCCGCTATCCCCCGAGGACGGCCACGTCCGTCCGTGCTTCGACGGCCCGTGCGAGGGGAGCGTCCGACGTGAGAAGCTCCGCCCCCAGCGCCTCGGCGAGCGTGACGTAGGTCGCGTCGTAGGCGGAGAAGTTCTCCCGAAGCTAGGCCTCCCTGCCGGTGCGCTCCTCGCGGATGATCTCGGCCACCGGCCGCTCGAGACGGACCGCGGACCGGCTCCTGATTCGCTCGAAGACCTCGCGGGCGGGCGGGCGCGCCACCTCGCGCTCCAGGATCCCCTGGACGTACTGCGTCAGGGTCTCCCCCCGTTCGCGGGCACGGCGGACCAGCTCCCGGTGGAGTCGGTCGGGGACGTTCCGGACCTGGATCATCTTGACCATGGTCCGAAGGTGGCGCATGTGGATCGCATGTGCGAGGGCCTCGCACGGTCGTCTCTGCCTGCGCCCGACCTCACGCCCCGGTCAACTCTTCGGTCCCCCGGAAGACCTCCCCCACCTCGACCTCCAGCGTCTCGGCGCCGGGTCCCGGACGCCAGCGTAGCGTCGAGCCCGTCTCGAACACCTCGCCCGACTCCGCTCCCTGCCCGAGGCGCCAGACCTCCACGGTCCGGCCTTCCGGATCCACGATCCAGTACTCCGGGACGCCATACAGACGATAGCGCTCGAGCTTGACGCCCCGGTCGCGGTTGGCGGTGGACGGCGAGAGGATCTCGACGACGAGATCGGGCGGGCCTTCGATGCCGCGGTCGGTCACGATGCCGGTGCGGTCCGCGCGGAGGAAGACGAGGTCGGGCTCCAGGTAGTCGCCCTCCGCGAAGAGCACGTCCACGGGACCCCCGAGCACGTGTCCGAGGGCGTGCGCGTCGGTGAAGCCATCGAGGATGCGCGTGAGCCGCGCGGCGATCTTCTGGTGACGGGGCGTCGGCGACGGCGTCACTGCCAGCTCCCCGTCGATGACCTCGTACCGCGTGCTTCCCTCGCTCGGCAGGCGCGCGAACTCCGCCCAGGTCCAGCGGGTGCGCGACTCTTTCGCCTCCATCGCATCCACCTCCTCCCTGCCAACGTACGGGGTGGCCGGATCGCCTACAACGATGGGGTGGGGTACGGGGCGACGGGATGGATGAACGGGGAATGGCTGACCGGCTCGCCAGGGGGGTTCGATCCACCACGCACGGCCCCCCCGGGGGAGGCCGCCCGCCGCGCACTTCCGGCGGACGGCCCGGGTCGCCCCTACCGGCGGGTGCCCCCGACCACGGGAAGGGGACGCTTGCCGGCCCCGAACTCCGCGGGGTCGATCCGGTAGTGCGGCGCGTACGGGACGGCGACGGGCTCCGTCGGGCCCGTGGGGAGGGCGTCGCCGCGGAACTCCGGCCCGACGACCGCCATGGCTTCGGCGCGGGCCGACGGAATCGGGTGCCGCCCCGTCGCCAGGGTCAGCGGCCGTGCGCCGGTGGCGCCCACGGCGGCGAGCGCCGCGTCGTCGGCCGCGGAGGCCACCAGGCTTGCCGCCGCCAGGGCCGGGTCCAGCACCTCGATGGTCACGACGCCACCGTCGGCGGTGTGGAAGGTCGCGTCGCGGAGGCTGTACCCCCACTGGTCCGTGCCGATGAAGCCGGGGTTGGGCGTGTAGGTGAAGCTCCCGTCCGGGAACGCGACCACGGTCCCGTTGTCCGGGCTGTCCACCAGGGCCGTTGCGCTGATCGCCTCTCCCTCCCGGTCCACGTCGTTTCCGACGAAGCCGGGCGCCGGGACGTTGAGGGCGACGCCCGCCACCGTCGCGTAGAAGTCCTCCAGCGGGACCGGCGGTTGGTTCGGGTCCGCCAGGACCTCGATGGTCACCGTGGCGTCGTCGACGTTGAGGTCGGCGTCGCGCATGCGGTAGCCGAACGCGTCGGTGCCCACGAAGCCGGCGTTGGGCGTGTAGGTGAAGCTTCCGTCCGGGAAGGCCACGAGCGTCCCGTTGTCCGGGCTGTTGGTCACCGCTACCCCCGTGACGGCCGCACCGTCCGGATCCAGGTCGTTGGAGAGGAACCCGGGGGCCGAGACGGCCAGCGCGTTCCCTTCGATGGTGGCGTAGGCGTCGTCGCCGGCCACCGGGTTCTTGTCGGGATCGGCGAGGACCTCGATGGTCACGGTGGCGTCGTCGGTGTTGAGGTCGGCGTCGCGCATCCGGTAGCCGAACGCGTCGGTGCCCACGAAGCCCGCGTCGGGGGTGTAGGTGAAGCTCCCGTCGGGGAACGCGACCAGCGTGCCGTTGTCCGGGCTGTTGATGACCGCCACCGCCGAGATCGGCTGGCCGTCCGGGTCCAGGTCGTTGAGGAGGAAGCCCGCGGCGACGACCTGCAGGGCGTTGCCCTCCACCACCGCGTAGCTGTCGTCCGTCGCCACCGGGAGGACGGTCGACGCCGGCAGCACGTCGATGGTCACCGTGGCGTCGTCGACGTTGAGGTCGGCGTCGCGCATCCGGTAGCCGAACGCGTCGGTGCCCACGAAGCCGGCGTCGGGGGTGTAGGTGAAGCTCCCGTCCGGGAACGCGACCACCGTCCCGTTGTCGGGCGAGTTCACGACCGCCACCGCCGAGACGGCCGCACCGTCCGGATCGAGGTCGTTGTCCAGGAAGCCCGGGGCGGGGATCGCGAGGGCGTTCCCCTCCACGACCACGAACTGGTCGTCCACCGCCACCGGGTTCTTGTCGGGATCGGCCAGGACCTCGATGGTCACGGTGGCTTCGTCGGCGTTGAGGTCGGCGTCGCGCATCCGGTAGCCGAACGCGTCGGTGCCCACGAAGCCCGGGTTGGGCGTGTACGTGAAGCTTCCGTCCGGGAAGGCCACGAGCGTCCCGTTGTCCGGGCTGTTGATGACCGCCACCGCCGAGATCGGCTGGCCGTTCCCGTCCACGTCGTTGGCCAGGAACCCGGGGGCGGGCACGGTCAGCGGGTTCCCCTCCAACACGACGTAGTAGTCGGGGGTCGCGGTCGGCCCCAGGTCCGAGGGCTCGAAGACCTCGAGGGTCACCTGGACGGGAATGCTCGCGTTGGCGGAGGCGTCGACGGCCACGTAGGTGAAGCCGTCGGTCCCCAGGAAGCCGAGCTCGGGGGTGTAGGTGAAGCTCCCGTCGGGCTGGAGGGTGAGCGTCCCGTTGTTGACGTCCTCGCTCACGCCCGAAACGGAGATCGCGTCGCCCTCCAGGTCCACGTCGTTGGCGAGGACGCCGGGGGCGGGGATCGTGAGCGTGGACCCCTGGAGGACGCCGAAGACGTCGGGCTGTCCGAGGGGACGTCCCGGCGTGGGCTCCACGGTGAGGACCGCGGTCCCCGACGAGCTCTGGGCGGTCGCCGTCACGTCGACGGGGGTGGGATCGGTGACCAGCCCCGTGGTCGTGGCGGTGGTCGAGGTCTGGCCCGAGCCGTCGGTGGTCCCCGAGGTCGGCGCCAGCGAGACCAGCCCGCCGTCCGAGACGTCCCATCCCACCGTCACGCCGGGGAGCGGCTCCGAGTGCAGGTCCAGGACGGTCGCCGTGAAGAGCTGTGACTCGCCGGGCGTGCCCGCGTCGAACAGCGAGGCGGCGGCCGGGGTCACCGTCACC
>JASFUL010000220.1:0-8589 GCA_050050315.1 Gemmatimonadota bacterium | reverse complement strand
TGTGACGTGCCCCGCCAGGCGAGGCCCGCTCCGGGGCCGGCGCGCGGGGCTCGGGAGCGGAAGTCCGGTGCCCGTCACCGGCCGGAGAACACCTCCGCGTCGACGTCCGGGTTGAAGCGGAAGTCCTCCGTGGCGAGGACCTTCGTCACGCGCCCTCGCTCGTCGAAGTGCACCCGGCGGCCTACGAAGACGTAGCCGTCCACCTCGCGTATGTCCTCGAACCGGAGCCGGCTCACGGGTTCCACGCCCTCCTCGATGGACTCGACCTGCACCGGCCATACGGTCTCGTCGGGTGCGAAGCGGTAGCGCCACACGTCCTGGCGGTCGCCGACGCCCTCGCCGAAGGTCACCCGGACGACCTCGCGGCCCTCCTCGTCCGTGCCGTCGTGGTGCAGGTCCACCCCCGGGTCGCGCAGCTCGTAGGGCAGGCTGATCCAGTACTGGACGTCCGCAGCGACGTAGCGCGCCTCGTCGAAGTCCGGGTCGCCCGGGCCGAGCTCCTCGCCGTTCCTGAAGGCCCAGGCGCTCCGGCCGTCCCACCCGTGCTGGATGAAGTCGTCGCCCTCCCACCGCTCGACCCGGCTCATCTCGCCCGCGGGGGACCGGCCGATGGTGATGTAGCGGGGCCGCGCTCGCCGGAGACGGCCGGTCGCCGTGTCGTAGAGCTCCGTGGTCACCGTGAACGTGGCCCGCTCCAGCTCGTGGTAGCGGTCCATGCCGCCGGCGGCCCGGATCCAGCGGTCGATGAGCTCTTCGGCCCGGGCGTCCGGACCGGGATCGACCTGCGTCTCCTGGCCTCGCGCCGGCGTGGCGGTCCCGACGACGGCGACGGCGAGCAGGCCGAGGAGGCTCGCCCGGCCGACCGCGGAGTCCGGTCGACATCGGCCGGAACCGGCCCCCCTCGTGCGCCTCGCATCCATGCCTTGCCCTCGCTCCCCCGGAAGGTGTTCGCGTCGGTGTCCCGGGCTGACGTAACCCTGGGGCTCCGCCGGGATCCAACCCCCGGGCGCGCCGCCTTGATCCGGTCCGACGGCGCCGGTAGTGTGAGCCGTCCCTCCCCGACCCACCGGAGCGTGGCCCATGGACATGCGATCCACCCGTCTCGTCTCGCGGACTCTGGCCGTCGCGGCCGCCGCCCTCGTCACCCTGCCCGGGCCGGCGTCGGCCCAGGGAGGGGCGGCCGACCTCATCCTGACCTCCGGCCGCGTCTGGACCGGCGACGACGCGCGACCGTGGGCCGAAGCGGTGGCGGTTCGCGACGGGCGCATCGTCGCCGTGGGAAGCGACGCCGAGGCGCTGGCGTTGCGGGGCGAGGGCACGCGGGTCGAGTCGTTGGACGGGCTCTTCGTCGGCCCCGGATTCATCGACAACCACACGCACTTCAACCGGGCCGGCGAGCTCCTGCTCGGGGTGAACCTCCTGCGGGTCTCGGACGCCCAGGGGCTCGAGCGGGAGGTGCGGGAGACGGCCGAGCGGCTGCCCGGGGGGGCCTGGATGGTGGGGGGCATGTGGGGCGCGTACGAGCAGTGGGCCGAGGGCTCCACGGGCCGGGAGGGGGAGGAGGCGACGCGCGCCGGCACGTTCCGGCCCGACCGCTCGGTGATCGACGCCGCATCGCCCGACAACCCGGCGCTGCTGTGGAGCTTCGACCGCTCGCAGTTCCTGGCCAACGGGGCGGCGCTGGACGCCGCCGGCGCGAGCTGCGCCTGGGAGGGGGTGGAGTGCGAGTCGGGCGAGCCGACCGGGCGACTGAGCGACGAAGCCGCGTCCAGGGTCCGCGACGCGATCCCGCCCAAGACGATGGAGCAGAAGCTGGCCGAGGCCCGGGCCGCCCTGTCCGACCTCCGGCGCCACGGGGTGACCACCTTCTTCGACATCACGCCGCCGGACCAGGTGGAGGTGTACCATCGCCTGCGTCAGGCGGGCGAGCTCACGGCGCGCGTCAACATGCGCCTCGTGCTGGACACGTGGGACGAGATGGTGGATGCGGGCATCGTCGAGGGGTTCGGCGACGAGTGGATCCGGTACCAGGGGCTCAAGGGCTTCGTCGACGGGATCATGGGCAACTCGTCGGCCCGATTCTACGAGCCGTACCTGACGACGGGCGTGCGCGGCTCGTGGCGCGACCGGACCAACACCGGCTACGTGACCGGCGACGGGTCGGGCCTCGAGCCTCCGGGCAACATGGAGCGGCTGGTGATCGGGGCCGACGCGGCCGGCTTCAACCCCCGGGTGCACGCGATCGGCGACGCCGCAATCGACACGATCCTCGACATCTTCGCGAAGGCCATGGAGGTGAACGGTCCGAGGGAGCACCGGCGGCTGGCCATCATCCACAACCAGGTGCTCGCCGGGCCGGAGACGGCCGAGCGCGAGGCCGACCTCGGGATCATCGCCGAGATGCAGCCGTACCACACCATCGACGACATGCGGTGGATGGAGGAGCGTATCGGAGAGAGGGCGCGGTGGGCGTACGCCTTCCGTACGCTGGACGACGCGGGCGTGCTCCTCTCGTTCGGCAGCGACTGGCCGGGCACGAACGCCGCCTGGTATACGGTGAACCCCCTGGAGGGGATGTACGCGGCCGTCACCCGCGAGACGCTCGACGGCACGCCGGAGGGAGGCTGGTTCCCCGAGGAGAAGATCGACGCCGAGACGGCGCTCCGGGCGTACACGGTGAACAACGCGTGGGTGGGGCTGATGGAGGACGAGCTGGGGCGCGTGAAGGAGGGGTACCTCGCGGATCTCGCGGTCCTGGACCGGAACCCGTTGGAGATCGACCCGCGCGAGCTCAAGGACGTGGAGGTGGTCATGACGATCGTCGACGGACGTGTGGTCTACGAGAGGCCGAGCACGTGAGTGGATCCGGCCGTCGCCGGGCCGGACGGCGTGGCCCGAGCGTCCGACGGGGTGGGCCGGCGCTCGCGGTGCTGCTGGCCGCGGCCGTGGGGTGTGCGGCGACCGGGTGCGCCTCGGGAGGCGCGGCCGCACCCGACCCCACGGCCATCGCGTACGCCGACGAGCTCGACGTCGACTTCTCGCGCATGGAACGGACCTCGGCGGGCCTGTGGTTCGAGGAGCTGGCGCCGGGGATGGGGGATACCGCCCGCAGGGGCGACGTCGTGCGGATCCACTACATCGGGTACCTGCCCGACGGGACGGTGGTGGACTCGAGCCTGGGACGGGATCCCCTCACGTTCGAGCTGGGCACCCGCGAGGTGATCCGCGGGTGGAACGAGGGGATCGAGGGGATGAAGGTCGGGGCGCGGCGGAAGCTCGTCATCCGGCCCGGGCTCGCGTACGGGAGCCGGGGCCGGGAGGGGAGCGTCCCGCCGGACTCGGTCCTGGTCTTCGAGATCCAGCTGCTGGACGCGCACGGAGGGAGCCGCGGGCGAACGATGAACTCAGAACCACAAGGGTGGGAGCCGGAACGATGAAGGGATCCGTGATACGACGTGCGGCGGTGGGGGTGTTTCTCCTGCTCGCGGCGTCGTCGCTGGGTTGTGGAGACGACGAGCCCGTGGGCCCCCGGGAGCCCGAGGACGTGGAGTTCGCCCCGAGCCTGAACGTCGACCTCGAGCAGATGAACGAGGTGGTGGACGGCGTCTTCGTGCGCACCCTGCAGGAGGGCAGCGGCACGTTGGTCGCCGCGCCCGGCACGCTCGCGACGATCCGACTCACCGTCTTCCTGCCCGACGGCACGCAGGCGCTGGGTCCGGTGGAGACCGAGATCCCGGTGGCGGGGGCTCCGGAGCCGTTCGTCGGCCTGGGTCTCGCGCTGCCCGGGACCTTCGTGGGCGAGGTCCGGCAGGTGGTCGTGGCGTCGAGGTTGGCCTGGGGCTCGGTGGGCGCCGAGGGCATCCCCACGCATTCCGTCGTGGTGATGGAGGTGGAGATGCTCGACCTTACGCTTCCCCGGTAGCGCACACTCCGGCCGGTTCCTACATGCGCGGCAGGGTCACCCCGACCTGTTTCTGGTACTTCCCCTTCCGGTCGGCGTACGCCACCTCCGGCTCCTCGTCACCTTCGAAGAAGAGCAGCTGCGCGATTCCCTCGCCCCCGTAGATCTTGGCCGGCAAGGGGGTCGTGTTGCTGATCTCCAGCGTCAGGTACCCCTCCCAGGTCGGCTCCAACGGGGTCACGTTCACGATGATGCCGCACCGGGCGTACGTCGACTTCCCGACGCACACCACCAGCACGTCCCTGGGGATCCTGAAGTACTCCTCCGTGCGCGCCAGGGCGAAGGAGTTGGGCGGGATGATGCACTCGGGTCCGTGGACGTCCACGAACGAGCGGTCGTCGAACGCCTTCGGATCGACGACGACGTTGTGGACGTTGGTGAAGACCTTGAACTCGGGCGCGACGCGGATGTCGTAGCCGTACGAAGAGAGGCCGTAGCTGATCACGCCCTCGCGGACCTGACCGTCCTCGAAGGGCTCGATCATCCCGTTCTCGACCGCCATGCGGCGGATCCAGTGGTCACTCTTGATGGGCATGCGCGACGCGGTGTGCTCGGGTTCTGGAACGGCCCGGGGAGGTCGGAACGCCCGCGGGCCGGACGGGTAGTGGCGGCCAATATGCGACGGGTCGGCGGGGGGAGCAAACGGCCCGGAAAAGTCAGGAATCACGGGGGTTTAGGTCCGGTTGACCCCTTCTCCGGCTTCGGGTACATTTCGCCGACTCTCACGTGAACTTTTTCACAAGCTGACGGTCCGGCCATGTCCGAAGCGTATCTGCCCCTTCTGATCCTGTTCGCGGTTTCCGCCGCGCAGGGCGTCGGGATGGTCGTGGCTTCGCACGTCCTGAACCCCCGCAGACCGACGCCCCAGAAGGACATGCCCTACGAGTCGGGCATGATCCCCCTCGGGGACACGCGGTCCCGGTTCAGCGTGAAGTTCTACATGGTGGCGATCAGCTTCATCGTCTTCGACCTGGAGACGATCTTCCTGATCCCCTGGGCCGTCGAGATGAGAGAGCTCGGATGGGGCGGCTTCGTGGCCATGTCGATCTTCGTGATGGTGCTGGCCCTGGGGCTCCTCTACGAGTGGAAGAAGGGAGGTCTCGAGTGGGACTGAAGGACGAGGACACGGAGACGCAGGCTGCCCGCCTCCCGGGCGGTGGCACGAGCGCCCGACCGGCCGACGAGGGATCGGCCGCCCTGCTCGGCACGGGCGGCCCCACCTTCCTCACCACGCGGCTCGACGACGTCGTCAACTGGGCGCGCCGCAACTCCCTCTGGCCCATGCCCTTCGGCACGGCCTGCTGCGCCATCGAGATGATGGCCGCGGCGGCCAGCGACTTCGACATCGCCCGCTTCGGGATGGAGCGGATGAGCTACAGCCCACGCCAGGCCGACGTGCTCATCTGCGCCGGCCGCGTGCCGTACAAGCTGGCCCCGGTGCTCCGGCGCATCTGGGACCAGATGCCCCAGCCCAAGTGGTGCATCTCCATGGGCGCCTGCGCGTCCTCGGGCGGGGTCTTCGACGCGTACTCCATGGTCCAGGGGATCGACACCGTCGTCCCGGTGGACGTCTACATCCCCGGCTGTCCGCCGAGGCCCGAGGCGCTGATCTACGGGCTCATGATGGTCCAGGAGAAGGTACGCCAGGAGACGCTCGCCGAGCACGGGAAGCTCCGGGCGGAGGATCCGGCGCGGGCGGGGGTCGCCCGCGCATCGGAGGAGGAGGTCCTGGGCCTCACCGGCCCCTTCGGGAACTCCACGCGTCAGAACCGCGTCAGCGGGCTGGTCCAGAGCGACAAGATGGACCGTCCCGAGGACCGGCTCCCGTAGAGGGAACACTCCATGGCCGACGACGACACGAAGGGCGAAGGTCTCGACGCCGTCGAAGCGGGACCCGAACCCACCGACGGGCAGGGGACCGAGGTCACGGCGCCCGAGCCCGTGGTCGCGCATCCCAGCGTATCCGCCCTCCGGGAGCGCTTCGGTGACGCGATCCTCCGTCACGAGGTCGTGTCGGGCGACCAGCACGTCGTGTACGTGGACCCGGGCCGCAACGCGGAGATCCTGGGCTGGCTGAGGGACGACGAGGGCCAGCGCTACGACTTCCTCCGTGACGTCACCGCCGTCGACTACGGTGGGGGGCGACCCCTCCAGGTCGTCTACCAGCTCTGGTCGATGCCGAACCGGCGTGCCCTGAGGGTGAAGTGCGAGCTCCCCCTGTCCGGCCTGGAGATCGGGTCGGTCGTGCCCCTCTGGCAGGCGGCGAACTGGCTCGAGCGCGAGGTCTACGACCTGTTCGGGATCGAGTTCGAAGGGCACCCCGACCTCCGGCGCATCCTGATGCCCGAGAACTACGCCGAAGGTCACCCGCTCCGGAAGGACTTTCCCCTCCGGGGCCGTTTCAGCCGCGCCGAGCAGACCCGTCGCGCGCTGAGTCAGGATCCGCACGACCACTACATCCCCGCCGAGATGGAGGTGGGGAACAAGGCGCAGATGGCCCGAGGCACGCCTCCCACGCGGCCCGATCTGCCCGACGAGACGTCCGACACCCCGGGTGGACTCGGGGACCGGCGGGAACGAGGCTCCTGAGGCGATCCGACATGGCCGACACCGACACCAAGACCGTCGAATACGCAGTGGGCCGGACCCCCGAGCTGGGGGCCGGCGGACGCGGCGTCTCGTACGCCCCGATCCGCCCGGTGACCGTCGCGGAGCCCGAGCTCGACTCCGAGCACATGCTGATCAACATCGGGCCCCAGCACCCCGCCACCCACGGCGTGCTCCGGCTCGTGTGCGAGCTCGACGGCGAGACGATCGTCGACGTGACGCCGCACATCGGGTACCTGCACAGCTCGTTCGAGAAGCTGGGCGAGTACCGCGGGTGGAACCAGGTCGTCCCCCTGACCGATCGGATGGACTACCTGGCGCCGCTGATCTACAACTGCGCCTACGTCATGTCGGTCGAGAAGCTCATGGGGATCGAGGTGACCGAGCGGTGCAAGGTGGTCCGGGTGATCCTGATGGAGCTGGACCGGATCTTCGGGCACCTTCTCTTCCTCGGCACCTACGCCATCGACGTCGGCGCGTTCACCCCCTTTCTCTACACCTTCCAGCAGCGCGAGAAGATCTACACGCTGCACGAAGCGCTGACGGGGGCCCGCATCACGACGTCGGCCACCCGGGTCGGGGGCATGATGGCGGATCTGCCGGAGGGTTGGGCCGAGGCGTGCCGGAAGTTCGTGCACGAGCTTCCGAAGACGATCGACGAGGTGGACGTCCTGCTGACCACCAACGGGATCCACATGGGTCGGGCCCAGGGGGTCGGCGTGATGAGCGCGGAGGACGCGATCAACTGGGGCCTGAGCGGCCCCAACCTCCGGGCCAGCGGCGTGCCCTACGACGTGCGGAAGGACGACCCGTACTACGACTACGAGACGTACGACTTCGAGGTGCCCATCGGCGAGCACGGGGACTGCTACGACCGGTACATGTGCCGCCTCGAGGAGATCCGCCAGAGCATCGGGATCCTCCACCAGGCGCTGGACCGGCTGCCCGGTGGGCCGATCAACGTGGACGATCCCGCGGTCACGCTCCCCTCCAAGACGGACTGCATGAACGACATGGAGTCCATGATCCACCACTTCAAGCTGATCACGGAAGGCATCAAGGCGCCCCCGGGCGACTGCTACTTCGCCGTGGAGGGGTCCAAGGGTGAGCTCGGGATGTACGTCGTCGGAGACGGGGGCTCCAAGCCGGTCCGCTGGCGCGTCCGTCCTCCCTCGTTCGTGAACATCGCGGCCCTCCCCAAGATGGCGGAGGGACACCTCATCGCCGACCTGATCATGGTCAACGCGAGCCTGGACATCGTGCTCGGGGAGATCGACCGATGAGCCCGGGCGGCCCGAAGGGTGGGGACGGCAAGGGCGGCGCTCCGCCGTTCCGGAACCCCGGGTGGGCCGGCAACACCGGGGAGTTCGACCTGACCGAGGAGCAGGTGCGCGGGATCGACTTCGTCGGAGAGCGCCCCCTGGCCGGCGGCCACGCGGCCGGCGCGGCCGCGTACCCCTACATGCTCGCCGAGAAGGACCCCGACGCCCCGCTCTTCGAGGGGCCCTATCACGAGCGGTTCGAGAAGATCCTCACCCGGTATCCCGACACGCGGGCGGCCCTCCTCCCGACGCTGAACCTGGCGGAGGAGGTCCGGGGCCACGTCTCGCCGGGGACCATGGACCGGGTGGCGGAGCTCCTCGAGCTACCGGCCGCCTACGTCCGCGGGGTGACCACCTTCTACACCATGTACAACAAGGCCCCGGTGGGCCGGTACCTGGTGCAGGTCTGCACCAACATCTCCTGCAACCTGTGCGGAGCCGACGACGTCCTCGCGGCGTTCCTGCGCTACACCGACACCGAGATGGGTGAGACCTCCGAGGACGGGCTCTTCACGGTGGTGGAGGCCGAATGCCTGGCCGCGTGCGGCTTCCCGACCTGCGTGCAGATCAACTCGCGGTACTACGAGAACGTGACCCCCGACGACGTCCCCGCGATCCTCGAGCACCTGAAGGCGAAGGGGAGCGGCCCTGCGCCGGGTGGGTCGGAGTCGATCCCGGAAGCGGCGGGCGACCCGGCGG
>JASFUL010000219.1:0-8591 GCA_050050315.1 Gemmatimonadota bacterium | reverse complement strand
CCCCGGAGGTCGACCTCGGTGAGGTCGCGGGAGGCTCGCCACTCGTTCCAGGGTTCGACGCCGTCCAGGAGACGGTCGAGGTGCTCGGGGTTCGCCATGGCCCCCGACCATAACGCCCACCGACCGGGCATCGCCAGCCCAGCCGGCCACGGACCGCGCCGCGGGCCGGGAGCCGCACCCCCCGGATCCCGCGCAACCGCGGTCACGGCATTATCTTGAGCGTATCCCCCCCTTCCGTGCCGCCTCCGGAGTTCCACGAATCGTCAGCGATGATCAGACACGCCGGGGTGGGAGTCGCCCCCCGGTGAAGAGGAAGGCCTCGATCCGCGCCTGGCTCGTCGTGATGGTCCTCGCCATCACGGTCCCCCTGGCCGGCCTGGGTGCCTACGTCGTCTGGTCCGAGGCGCGCTTCTCCCGCCAGCTGGCCGACGTCCAGGTCGCGCAGACGGCCGAAGCCACCGCCGAGGCCATCGGGCAGTTCCTCCGCGACGCGGAACAGAGCCTCCAGGGGATGGTCCGGCGTCCGTCCATCCGCACGCTCGACCCGGCTTCCTGCCAGGGCTACCTCGAGGAAGCGAACGCCGTCCTGCTCCAGTACACGAACCTCTTCCTGGTGCGCCGCAACGGCGACCTGGTCTGCTCCGCCCTCGCTCCGGGAGACCGGAGCTCGGGCGCCGACGCGTCCTGGTTCGCGGAGGCCGTCGCCACCGACGGGTTCAACGCGTCGAAGCCCCAGTACGGACGGATCTCCGAGAGGAGGATCTCCGTCTTCAGCCAGCCGGTGGAGGACACCGCCGGGGCCGTCGTCGGGTACCTGGGCATGTCCGTCGACGTCGAGCGCTTCCGCGAGCTCCTCGCGGCGGCCATCGACGAGAGCGGCGGTATCGCCACGCTGGCCCACATCGACGGCACCGTCGTGGCCCGCTCGGACGACCCCTCGTGGGTGGGCCGGCACCTGCCCCGGGTGGAAGGGGGCGCACGACACGCCGAGCAGGTCCGGGGGATCCAGCGGGCCGTCGGGTTGGACGGCATCGATCGCGTGTGGGGATTCAGGACGGTCCCGAACTCCGACTGGATCGTGTACGCCGGCGTGCCGACGGCAGCCGTGTACGCGGGGTGGCGAAGCGAGGCGATCGGCACGACCGTCGCCATCCTCCTCCTGGTGGCCCTCCTCTCTCTCCTGGCCGGCGGCCTCTACGGGAAGATCGCCGGGGCCCTGGCGCGACTCCTGGAGGGGGTGGAGGCGGCGGCCGACCGGGGCGCCACGTCGGTCCCGACCAGCGGTCCCGCGGAGGTCGTGAGCCTGGCCCAGGCCTTCAACCGGACGCTCGCCGCCCGAGCCAACGCGGAAGAGGGGCTCAGGCGTTCGACCGAGCGGTACCAGTCGATCCTCCGGAACGCGGTCTTCGGCATCTACGTGTCCACACCGGAAGGGCGGCTGCTCGAGGCCAATCCCGCCCTGGCGGACATGCTGGGCTACAAGGACGAGAGGGACCTGCTGACGCTCCCCATGGAGCGCTTCTACGCCGACCCGTCGGAGAGGGACCGGCTGGTCCGATTGGCCCTCGACGGCCGGGGCAGCAACGTCGTGGACGTCGAGTGGGTCCGCGCCGACGGGAGTCCCCTCCACGCTCGGCTGTACGTCAGCCGCACCCAGGATCCCGAGGGCGAGTCCGCCTTCGAGGTTCTCGTCGAGGACCGCACGGAGAGGCGTGAGCTCGAGGAGCAGCTCCGCCAGTCCCAGAAGCTGGAGGCGATCGGGACGCTGGCGGGAGGGGTCGCGCACGACTTCAACAACCGCCTCACCGTCATCCAGGGCCAGGCCGGGATTCTCCTGGCCGAGCTCGACGAGGAAGACCCGCTGCGCGAGTCGGCGGAGGCGATCCTCGAGTCGGCGCGGCGGGGGGCGGAGCTGACGGCACAGCTGCTGGCGTTCGGTCGGAGGCAGGTGTCCCGGCCGAGTCTCATCGACCTGAACGAGGTGATCCGGGAGATGAGAGGGATCCTCGCCAGGCTCATGGGCGAGTCGGTGGAGATCGAAGTGCGTTTCGATCCGGGGAGGGTGCCGGTCATGGCGGACCGGGGGCAGATCGAGCAGATCCTCCTCAACCTCGCCACGAATGCCCGGGACGCCATGCCCGACGGCGGGCATCTCACCATCTCGACCGAGACCGTTCCCGTCCACAGCGAGACCCGGACCCCCCTGGATCTCGAGGCCGGCACCTACGCCGTGCTGGCGGTCGCCGACGACGGCAAGGGTATGGACGAAGGCGTGAGGGCCCGGCTGTTCGAGCCGTTCTTCACCACCAAGGGCGAGGGCGAGGGCACGGGGCTCGGCCTCAGCACGGTGTACGGGATGGTCAAGCAGGCTCGAGGGGACCTGGAGGTCGAGAGCGCCCCGGGCCGAGGTGCCCGGTTCCGGATCTGGCTCCCGCTCGGCCGGGGAACCCTGCCGGACCGTGACGACGGACCGTCCCGGGACGCGCCCGAGCCCCGGCGGCCGACCCGGGTGCTCGTCGCCGAGGACGAGCCCGGGGTGCGGCGGATCGTGGTACGCTCCCTGACCCGCGCCGGCTACCAGGTGGCGGAGGCCGGGAGCGGGGAGGAAGCCCTGGCGCTGGTCGCGGGGGGAGCCCCGCCGCCGGAGCTCCTGGTCACCGACGTCGTCATGCCCGGAATGCACGGCGGTGAGCTGGCGGACCGCCTCCTCGAGCGTCTTCCGGCGCTGCACGTCCTGTTCATCTCGGGGTACTCCGACGAGGCTCCCATCGACCTCGTCCGCCGGAGCCCCGTGCGGGACTTCCTGGCCAAGCCGTTCACACCGGACGAGCTGCTGCACCGGGTGGCGGCGCTGCTTCAGGTCGAGCGGGTGGGCTGACCCCCGGACGGGCCCCTGTCAGGACCGCGGGATCAGGCCCGTGGCCGCGGCGTGGGCGGCGGCGGCCCTCGTGTCGGGAACGAGCTTCATCTCGACGTCGGCGGCCCGAAGCTCGGCGGCGATGTCCTGGACCTCGCGATCCCGCGACGCACGGGTCAAGTCGCGGATGTAGACCACCCGGATCCGACCCGGGTGGGCCCGGACGACCTCGCGGTACACCTCGGGGTCCCGCTGCCCGCTGTCTCCCACCAGCACGAACTCGAGGTTCGGGTGACGCCGCAGGATCCCCTCGATGGCGGAGAGCTTGTGGTCCCGGTGCCCCCCCGTGGCCACCATCCCGCCGGGGCCGAGACCCATGTCGCGCAGGAAGAACGCTCCCCGGGGGATCCCCCGGTAGCCGAGGAACTCCTCGATCAGGTCGTAGAGGTTCCAGGGACTCGAGGACACGTAGAAGAACGGGTTGTGGCTCCGCCCGTCGGGCCCCCGTTCGAGAGCGCGGTAGAACGTCGCGACGCCGAGGAAAGGCTCCCGCGTGCGGGCGTTCCCGAGGAGGGTGGAGCGGGCCACCGCCACGAGCGACGTCGCCCCGGTCCGCATCACCGTGTCGTCCACGTCGCTGACGACGCCGAAGGTGGCCTCCGCCCCGGGCACGCGGACACGCCCCCTCCCGACGGAGCGATGGATCCCCCTCCCGGGATCAGGGGCGACCTCGGCGTGGACCGGGAGCCAGCCGTCCCGGACGCCTTCGGGCAACCCGCCGGGAGGAAGATCGACGTGGAAGTACCCCTCGTCGTCGGTGACCGTCGGCACCTCCCGTTCCCCGACCCGGACGAGGACCTCGACGTCAGGCACCTCGTCGGACTCGAAGCGCCGAGCCATGGCCAGCAGGTTGTCGAGGGGGCCCTGGTCCTCGGTCGCGGGGCCGGCGCCTCCCTCCTCCAGAACCCGCCCGCTCAGCCGGATCCCTCCCGGTCCCCCGTCGCCCGGGTAGGGAACGACGTCGAGGGCCCCGTAGGTCCCCGTGCGCTCCCGGATGCGACGTCGGACGCGATCCACCGCCTCCTCCGCCGAGTACCCGAGCCGTTGAAGCTCCTCGATCCAGCTCATGACGTCATGTGGCAGCCTGCCGGGCATGGGCGCAACCGACCCTGGACAAGACATATTGACATAGCTATACTTCTATTTGTTGCACCGAAGGACTCTGAGACGAACGACACGTGAGGAGACACGCATATGGCGGTGATGGAGCTGACGGACGCCCAGTGGGCGGCGGACGTGGAGCAGAGCGACGGCGTGACGGTGGTGGACTTCTGGGCACCGTGGTGCGGCCCGTGCCGCATCGTCGGCCCCGTGATCGAGGAGCTCGCAGAGGAGTACGCGGGCGAGGTCCGGTTCGGCAAGCTGAACGTGGACGAGAACCAGCAGGTGGCGATGGCGTTCAACATCCGCTCCATCCCGACCATCGGATTCTTCCGCGACGGAGAGGCCGTGGGGGTGGTGGTCGGAGCCTATCCCAAGGAGGCGCTCAAGGACGTGATCGAGCAGGTCCGCAGGGGCGAGGTGAAGACCGCCTGAGCCGCCGGGCAGGACCATTGTCTCCGAGGCCCGATCGTCCCTAATGTGTGGTTGTGACAGCGGGTCTCCGGCCCCGGCCGGGGTCGGGGCCCGCACCGCCCGCCGGTCGGTACCGACCCGTCGGAGACCGAGGCGGACCGGGCCCGTGGCGACGTGGAGGCCCGACCGCCCGGGCGGGGTCGCCGGGAGCGGCCGCCGGTTCCGCTCCCCGTGGGAGACAGAGCGGACATGACCCGACACGTGGGATCACGCCTCCGGGCTCTCGGGAGCGCCCTGCTCCTCCTGGCCGTAGGGCTCGGGCTCGGCGGGTGCGGACTGATCCGGCCGGACGTGGAGAACCCGTTCGACGGCGATCGCGGGATGCGGTGGATCCGGATCGAGGTGATGAATCACAACTGGAGCGACGCCACGCTGCACGCGCTCCGGGGCGCGGAACGCCATCGACTCGGTGTCGTCATCGGCAAGACCGACGCCAGGTACGTCATGGAGTGGCCCACGAGCATGCAGCTGAGGATCGAGATCGATCTCCTCGCCTCGGAATCGTGCGTCACCCGGCCCTTGATCGTCGACCCCGGCGACCACATCGAGCTCCAGATCGCGTCCGAGCTGTCGATGGACCCGGACTGCGAGCCGTTCCGGTAACGCCGGCCGCCTCCCCGGCCCGGCGTCCCCGGGTCAGCCCCGTCCTTCCCCTCCCCCCCGGACCAGGGCCCCCATCACGTCGGTGACGTTCGTCCCCGTGGGTCCGGTGACGATCAGGTCGCCCAGCGCCTCGAACCACCGATACGAGTCGTTCCTGCGCAGATGGTCGTCTGCGTCGAGACCCCGCTCGCGCGCCCTCGCCAGGGAGGAGCCGGTGGCGACGGCACCCGCCGCGTCCGTCGGCCCGTCGACCCCGTCCGTGCCCAGCGAGAAGAGGAGCACGCCGGACCGCCCGTCGAGGACCCGGGCCGCCGACAGGGCGACCTCCTGGTTGCGTCCCCCCTTCCCCGACCCCGTGACCCGCACCGTGGTCTCGCCCCCCTGGACGAGGAAGCCCGGACCTTCCGCCGCGACGGCCAGGCGAGCCAGCTCCTCGCCCACGTCGCGCGCCACTCCCGCGACGGCCGTGGAGAGGATCCGAGGGCGGTAGCCCAGTCGGCCCGCGGACTCGGCGGCTCCCATCACGGCCGTGCCCACGTTCCCCACCACGCGGACCTCCACGCGGGAGAAGCACGGGTCGTCCGCCTCCGGGGTCTCCGCCTCCGCTCCATCCCGCCCGCGGTGGAGGCGGGCGAGAACGGCTCCGGGAAGGTCGTCCACCAGGTCGTGCCGCTCCAGCACGGCGAGCGCGTCCGCGTAGGTCGAGGCGTCGGGCGTGACGGGCCCCGAGGCGACCACGTCCAACGGATCGCCGGGCACGTCGGACAGGACCAGGGCCCGGATGGGCGCGGGGGCGACCTCCCGGGCGAGTCCGCCCCCCTTGAGAACCTCCAGGTGCTTCCGGACGGCGTTGAGCTCCCGGATGTCGGCACCCGCCCGCAGGAGGGCGTCGGTCACGACCCGGAGGTCGTCCAGCCGGAGGCCCTCGGCGGGAAGCGCCAGAAGGGCGGATCCGCCCCCGGACAGGAGGAGCAGGACGCGGTCGTCCGGTCCCGCGTCCCTCACCACCGCCCGGACGGCCCGCGCCCCACCGACGCCACCCGCGTCGGGGAGGGGATGGCCACCGCGGTGGAGCACCCAGCGTCCGTCGTCCGGGCCGCCCGTGCCCCCGCCCGGTCCGGCGAGGCCGTCCAGCCCGTCCGGCGCCGCCCCCGTCGTGGTGAGCAGGACCGCCCGGGAGATCCGGTCTCCGAGGGCGGCGCGGGCGCCGCGGGCCATCGCGGGCGCGGCCTTGCCCACCCCCACCAGGATCAACCTCCCGCCCGGTGGCACCTCCAGCGGCTCCTCCCGGAGCGCCGCCTCCACGAGGGGCGCCGGACGGACCGCGTCCAGGGCCTCCCGGACGATGCGGCGAGCGTCCCGGCGGAGCGCCACCTCCGTCCGGTCGTCTACGGGGACGTCCGGGCCCGCCACTCGTTGCCCTCGTAGACCTCCGGGTTCACGGTGTCCGGCGCTCGCTCTCCCCGGAGGTGGTGGAGCGCGTTGGTGGCGGCGATCACGGCCATCCGGTCTCGCGTGTCCCGGCTGGCGCTGCCGACGTGGGGAGCCAGGACCGCGTTGGGTAGCTCGGCCAGACCCGGGGCCATCTCCGGCTCGTCCTCGTACACGTCCAGCCCCGCCCCACCGATCCACCCGCCGCGCAGGGCCCGCACCAGCGCCCCCTCGTCGACGACCGGGCCCCGCGAGACGTTGACGAGGCAGGCGTCCTCCTTCATGCGCCGCAACTCGGGCTCGCCGATCAGGTGGCGGGTCTCGTCGGTGAGGAGGGGGTGCAGCGTCACGAAGTCGCTCGCCTCGAGCAGCTCGTGCAGCTCGGCCCAGCGAACCGGAGGGCCGAACGCGTCGATGCGCTCGCGCTGGTACGGGTCGTGGACGAGGACGTCCATCTCGAATCCGACCGCCCGCTTCGCCACGGCCCGCCCGATCCGACCGAAGCCGACGATCCCCAGGACCTTGCGCCGTCCGCTCCCGCCGGGGCTCACGTCGGCGCCCAGGAGGAGGTTCGGCCCCCAGATGCGGTAGCGCCCTTCCCGGGCGTAGCGGTCCGCCTCGACGAGACGCCGCGCCACCGCCAGGAGGAGGGCCCAGGTCAGGTCCGCCGTGGTATCGGTCAGGACGCCGGGGGTGTTGGAGACGGGGATGCCCAGGGAGGTGGCGGCCTCCACGTCCACGTTGTCGTACCCCACCGCGTAGTTGGCCACGCCCCGCAGACGGGGGTTGGCCTCGAGGACCTCCCCGTCCACCGCCTCGGTCAGGAGAGGAAGGAGCACGTCGCAGCGCCGCACGCCATCCAGCACCGTGGACCGCTCGACCGGACGCTCGTCGTCGACCTGTCCGACCTGGACCTCCACTCCCTCTCTCCGCAGGACGTCGACTCCGGCCTCCGGAATGCGGCGCGTCACGAAGACCCGGGTCATCGGCTCGGGCTCCGGAGGAGGAAGGAGTCGACGGCGGCGACGAAGGACTCGAATCCGGCCCCCCCCGGGACGAACGGAAAATGACCGGCGCCGTCCACGAGGACGGCCCGTCCCCGGGGAAGGGCGTCCTCGAGGGCCCACGCCAGCTCCGGCGGAGCGAGATCCTCGGAGCCCTGGACGACCAGCACCGGGACGTCCAGGTCGCCCAGCTCGTCCCAGAGATCCAGGTCGCCGGCCGTGCCCATGACGCGGCGGGCGACCACGTCGCCGTTCGAGGCGGTCGTCGGAAGCAGGCGGAGATCCAGGCGGTCGATCAGGGCCGGGTCCGACGCCGTGACCCGGAAGGCCGTCCGCATCATCTCCGAGCGCGGGCCCGGCTCGGTTCGACGCTCGACCGGGAGAGCCAGGAGACTGTCCAGGTGGGCCCGCGCGAGGGGGGCCGACCGCGCCTCCCGGCGGAGCCGGGTGGGCTCGGCGAAGCGTGAGCCCGGCTCGGCCGGAGCGACGAGGACGAGCGACCGGACCCGACCGGGTCGTGACAGCGCCCAGGCGAGGGCCGGAAGGGCGCCCCAGGAGTGCGCCAGCAGCGCCACCCGGCCCCTCCCGTCCCCGAAGCGGTCGGCGACGCGATCCAGGTCTTCGAGGTTGGCCTCCCAGCCCAGCGTCAGGGTGTCGAGGGGGCCCGTGGCGGGCACGGAGCGGCCGACGCCCCGCTGGTCCCAGTAGACCACCGACCGGCCGCGGGCCAGCCCGTCGAGCCCGGGTCGAAGGTAGCGGTGGTCCAGCCCGGGCCCGCCGTGCACCACCACGAGGGCGGGGCCCTCCCCCACCCGGACCCACGCCAGGGGACCCGACGGTGTGGCGATCCGGCCCTCCTCGGCGACGGGGCCCGGTGGCCCACCCTCCGGGCCGGAGGTGGGATCGTCCGACCCGGCCGACCGGTCGGCCGGACCGCACGCGGCAGCGAGAGCGAGGACCCACGCCGCCCGGGAGACGACGGCGGGGCCGCGCCTCACGCGCCCTCCCCTCCCTCCGAGGCTCGCTCCTCCATGAGGCCGAAGGTGTGTCCCTCGCTGTCC